>PMJA01000228.1 GCA_003158415.1 Methylobacter sp. | reverse complement strand
GATTAAAATCCATAAAGTGGCGTCTACGATCAGCGCCGACGTAAGTTCTGGAGCCGCAGGCGCAATGTCTGCAACGGCCGCTGCCGCTCCACCAATTGGATTGCCTGTTATCGACACTTGAGCCGCTGCCTGTGAAATATCTGTTGCAGCAGTAGATGTTGTTTCTGTCATAATTAAACCTCAACCTTATAAAGTAAAAGAAATAGGGATCGTTACCAAACCATCGATGGGGGTTGTTCCGCGCATAGCGGGAACAAATGACCATTGTTTGACTGTTCTAACCGCCTCATCGTCCAACACTGGTTTTCCGCTGGATTTAATCACGGAAACATCGTCAGGCTTGCCGTTAGCGAGTACATGCACCTTCATCAGCACTTTACCCTCCCAGCCATGATCAAGGGCTATATCAGGATAAACCGGTGGCGGATTGTTCAGGTAACCTGCGCCCGCACGCGGCTGCGTCACTTTTTCTTCCACCGGCGGCGGCGCGGGGGCAGCTGTCGACGTCGCTGACGCATCGGTTACCGCACTGTCCGACGGAACCGGGATCGGCTCAGCCGCCGGNNCACCTTCGGCTTGGGCGGTTTTTTAAGCGCAACCACTTTAGGCGGAGGCGGCGGTGGCGGCTGTATGATCGGTTTGGGCGGCTGCGGACGGACAAATGAGATCTGCACCTTGGAGGGCGGCTTGACCGGCTCGACCAGGGCTGTTTCAACTGGCGGGTGTTTGAAGTGATAAACCACAGCGCCATGAATCAGAACGGCCAAAACAATGATTAACAGATAGTCGCCGACTTTGCTGTCCTGACTGTCAAAATCATGTCTGAAATCGCCCAAGGCCACGGCAACCGGCAAAGCAGAGAAGCTTTTAATTAACTTGCTGGTGCCCGATTTAATGGAAACGACATTGGTCTTTTTCCTGCCGGGCGGCGGCGCTGCTGCCGGTACCGTATTGGTAAAAGCCTTTAAAGGTCTATTCATGCGAGAACTCCCGTTTTTAAAAAATCGCCGATTTCTGTTTATTCATTAATAAACCGATGGATAACCCCATCGCCAACCAGCTATAGTTGATACTGTTATTATGAATAAAGCATGTACCATGCCAGATATTTATAAATCCGTAAAAACACCGAAAAAAAACGCAATAAGAAACCATAACATACCGTAATTAAAGTATTTATATTGACATATTGAAGTTATAAATATGATGAATCAGTCGTAAACAGCAACGTTGCCTAAATACCGCGATTTAGCGGCTGCTTGTTGAGCATCAGTTTTAATAACCTTTTGCTACTTGTGTGTTGACTGATCAACACTTGATGGAGTGCTACGCATATGGAAAGTTATAGCGGGGGACCGGCAGGCAAAAAAGTTATCGCTCACTACCATTGATTAGTGTGCATATAGGGCAGACTGCCGCCTATAACATCACTAATTTTGCCCGTGTGGAGCTTGTTATGAAGTCATTACAGAGGAACGGACTAGCACTTCTCAAAGCGCATTGATTTTTTTGAGGTAAAATTTAAAATTTCCATTTTCAACAAGAAAATCGGTAATTATAGTTATTTAGCCCCAAATAACGGGTTTTTTTATGACTTGAAGTCGTAGCACAGGGCTAGCAGGTGCTGTGCCGCAGCAGTCGGCGTTGTCGTACCGACTTCAACAGAAACGGATAGCTCGGCTAATGCCATCTTCACGCCGGGGTGCTCACGAAAACGGCTACGCAAGCCTGAATCGATCTGCTGCCACATCCAGTCCAGCGCCTGACGGCTACGCCGCGCCTCAATTTCGCCGCTAGCCGTCAGTGTGCGCCTGAATTTTTCGATGTGTTGCCAGAACTCTACAAGTCCATCCTTTCTGGTTGCCGACAGCGTCAGCACCGAGGGCTGCCAGTTGAGGGAGGCCGGACGCAGCGTGGACAGCGCCAAGCGCATTTGTGTAGCAGCAAGCTGTGCCGCCAGCGGATCAATGTCGGCCTTGTTGAACACCACCAAATCGGCAAGTTCCATGATACCCTTCTTAATCGCCTGTAAATCGTCACCGGCATTCGGCAGCTGTAGCAATACAAAGACATCGGTCATACCCGCCACTGCCGTTTCAGATTGGCCGACGCCCACCGTCTCGACAATGATGATGTCATAGCCTGCGGCTTCACACAGCAGCAAGGTTTCACGCGTGTATTCGGCCACACCTCCGAGATTGCCGGAGGATGGCGAAGGCCGGATAAAAGCTTCCGTGCGCTGAGAGAGCCGTTCCATGCGTGTCTTGTCGCCGAGAATCGATCCGCCATTAACACTTGACGATGGATCAACCGCAAGCACCGCCACACGATGTCCGCCTTCAATCAAATACACTCCCAGCGCTTCAATGAAAGTCGACTTTCCCACTCCCGGTATGCCCGAGATGCCAATCCGTATCGAGCGACCGGTATGTGGAAAAAGCGTGTCCAGCAATTTCTGCGCCCTCTGCCTATGATCGGGGCGCGTCGACTCTATCAGGGTGATGGCTTTGGCCAATGCACGGCGATTTCCGGCCAGCAAGCCGTCGACGAGCAAAGTGTCCTGCGCGTTAGGGCAGGCTTGGCTCAGTTTTGGCAAGGGAGGCATCGCGAACGTCAGTCGCTGGCCGACAGGTGTTTTGCGCGAATGGCGCGCAAAACTTCGTTGGCGCATTGCGGAATCGGCGTACCCGGCCCGAAAATACCGGCGATGCCCGCTTTGTAAAGCTCATCGTAGTCCTGCGCCGGAATCACACCGCCAACAATGATGACAATATCGTCGGCGCCCTGGTCGCGTAGCGCCTTAATCAGCGCCGGCACCAGCGTCTTGTGACCTGCGGCCAGGGTGGAAACGCCTATCGCATGCACGTCGTTTTCAACGGCCTGACGCGCCGCCTCTTCCGGCGTCTGGAATAGCGGCCCAACGTCGACATCGAAGCCGAGGTCGGCAAACGCCGTAGCGACGACGTTGGCGCCGCGGTCATGACCGTCCTGCCCCAGTTTGGCAATCATGATGCGCGGGCGTCGCCCCTCTGCAAGTGCAAAGCTGTCGGTCAGGCTGCGGATTGCCTGCATGGTTCCATCCTCGCCAAACGCCGCACTATAGACCCCCGACACCGTTTGATTGGTGGCGCGATGACGACCCCATACCGTTTCCAGAGCATCCGAGATTTCGCCAACGGTAGCACGCAGTCGGCTCGCCTTGATGGCCAGATCGAGCAGATTTCCGCTCCCCGTCTGCGCCGCGCCGGTCAATGCCGCCAGCGCCGATTGAACGGCCTCGCTACTGCGTGTTTCACGAATTTTCTTCAGGCGGTCGATCTGACTGTCACGCACGGCATGATTGTCCACGTCGCGAAAATCTATCGGGGCCTCCTCCTTGAGCTTGTACTTATTCACCCCAACGATCACATCCTTACCGGAATCTATGCGAGCCTGCTTTTCCGCCGCACATTTCTCGATCTGCATCTTGGCCCATCCGCTCTGCACGGCCTTCGTCATGCCGCCTATACTGTCAACTTCTGCAATGATGCGCCAGGCCTCGTCGGCAATGTCCTGCGTCAGCTTTTCCATCATGTAGCTGCCTGCCCAGGGATCGATTACATGAGTGATGTGCGTTTCTTCCTGAATGATGAGCTGGGTATTACGTGCGATGCGGGATGAAAATTCGGTGGGCAGCGCTATGGCTTCGTCGAGCGAGTTGGTGTGTAAGCTTTGTGTACCGCCAAACACTGCGGCCATGGCTTCAATAGTGGTGCGCACCACATTGTTGTAAGGATCTTGCTCGGCGAGCGACCAACCCGAAGTCTGACAGTGCGTACGCAGCATCAAGGACTTCGGGTTCTTCGGATTGAACTCATTCATGATCCGCCACCACAGCAGTCGCGCGGCACGCATTTTGGCTATTTCGAGATAGAAGTTCATGCCGACGGCCCAGAAAAAGGATAGGCGTCCGGCGAAATCATCCACATCCATGCCCGAAGCCAGCGCCGTTTTCACATACTCACGTCCGTCGGCCAGCGTGAAGGCGAGTTCCAGCGCTTGGGTCGCCCCGGCTTCCTGCATGTGGTAGCCGGAGATGGAGATCGAGTTAAACTTGGGCATGTGCTTTGCCGTGTAACCGATGATGTCGGCAATGATGCGCATCGACGGCTCAGGCGGATAGATGTAGGTATTGCGAACCATGAACTCCTTGAGAATATCGTTCTGGATCGTTCCTGAAAGCTGATCCTGCGACACGCCCTGTTCCTCTGCGGCCACTACGTAGCCGGCAAGGATCGGCAGCACAGCGCCGTTCATGGTCATCGACACCGAAACCTTATCGAGCGGAATACCGTCAAACAGGATCTTCATGTCCTCCACGGAATCAATCGCCACGCCGGCCTTGCCGACGTCGCCCGTCACGCGTGGATGCTCCGAGTCATAACCGCGATGAGTGGCCAGATCGAAAGCCACCGATACGCCCTGCCCGCCTGCGGCCAGCGCCTGACGGTAAAACGCATTGGAAGCCTCAGCCGTTGAAAACCCGGCGTATTGACGTATGGTCCATGGCCGCCCTGCATACATGCTGGCTTGCGGCCCGCGCAGGAAAGGCGCGAAACCCGGCAGCGTGTCAGTGTAGGGGAGTCCCTCGACATCGGCCTTGGTGTAGAGCGGTTTTACGGTGAGACCCTCCGGTGTAACCCAGTTCAGCCGCGATATATCACCATCGGGGGCCGACTTGGCAGCCGCATTGACCCAAGTCTCAATCGAGGGGATGCTCACTTCGGGTGCCTTGCTCATATTTCTGCCTTTTCCAATGCCTCATCTCCAGATGCTGTTGACGTCCTGACTGACGGCATCGTACTACATCCATAATTATAAAGACAAGACTGTCTTCGCATATTTTCCCATAAAGAAAATTGCTGTATCTATATAAATTATTTGGAGAAACAAGTTTATGTCACTATTATAATGAGCCGCCTAATAAAGTAATCACGATACGGCAAAATGGATAACTGTCCAATGTTGTCGCAATTACCCATCAAAAGAACCCGACTCGATTAATCAAACTGAATCGAGTCAGGTTCTTTTGATGGAGGAATTTTCGAAAAAACCTAATATGCCAACTGAATCCGAGCAAACTTTCACATACGAAACCCTTTTTGAACAGCATATTCCCGACTGCATTCAGCTTGCACTCAGCAACTATGAAGAATTTAAGGATCAACCTACCCATGTTGAGCAGTGGTTTGCACAGCGTATTGTTCATAACCCCTGGCAAAAAACCTTACCGGGAATAGCCGTAGGAATTAAACACGAAGGCCGCCTGATCGCCTTTCGCGCTATGTTTGCACAGCCTTGGTGGCTCAACGGGCTATCGACGACCGTTGCATTTGCTGCCAATACCACAGTTGACCACCAATATCGCGGAAAAGGGCTGGGCACACAGCTAATCGGCGACAGCAAAAAATTTGCTATCGTCACAGGAAGTACGAGTGCCGGATTTATCACCCAGAAAGTTTATAAAAAACTTGGTTTTTCTGAGGTGGGAGGAGCCAATAATGATTTCTTTCGATTACGTGTAAGCTTTCAAGGCTCCCTAATAAAACGGTTTGGCAAAATACTAGGATCCCGATTAGGACGGCTATTGGATTTCTCGCTACAATTTCGAGATGCTAAACTCCAGGCGCATCAAGGCTTTTATCTTAAGCAAACATTCCATTGCGATACCCAATTTGACCAGTTGTGGGAACAAGCAAAACACGGTTACAGTTCGTGTCTTGAACGCAGTAGCGCCTATTTAAACTGGCGGCTTTTTGATGCGCCTACCTGCCAGCTGCATTTAAGCGCCTTGTACGATGCCTCATCGACACTGCGCGGATTTGCTGTCTGGCACATCCAGAAAGCTTCAGATTCCGTCAGCATAGCGGTGTTAAGAGATATTTTTTATCCTCAAGACGATGAAGCCTGCTTGCGAACGCTGCTGGCGCTTTTGATTAGCCATTGGCGGGATCAAGGCATTTCCTGGGCTAACCTGGAAGTGGCGTCACCGCAACTCACGGCATTATTTACAAAATTAGGTTATGAGCCTCTGTCCTCTCGCGGTAACCGCTATCAGATTTTCAGCGAGCAGCCATTGGCCGACACGGTGTTACAGAACTGGTTTAGAAGCGCTCTTGATGGTGATTATTTCGACCACTCCTTATAATTCCAGCTATCTACTCGGTAACGTTGACCCGTTCAGGACTCGTGTTTTAAGCTTACTACGGCTACGTCGGTGACTTTTTAATTGATGTACAATTTGGAGATAAATAAGAATGCAGACTGAAACCATTGCGATAATTTCCACGGTTTTAAACGAACGTAATAGTATAAAAAACTTGCTGGATGCATTTTTATCCCAGACGCGCAAAGCTGATGAAATAATCATCGTAGATGGGGGCTCGACAGATGGAACCCTGGACCTTTTACAAGATTACGCGCGGAATAATCCGAGCCTGCAATACATCGTTGCTAAAGGCGTAAATATCGCACAGGGCCGTAATATTGCTATCGCTCGCGCGAATGCCGACATTATTGCGGCAACCGACGGGGGTTGCCACCCGGAACCGACTTGGCTTGAAGAGCTGGTAAAACCCTTGCTCGACAACCCCGATTTTGCGGCGGTTTCCGGGGTTCGTAAAATCGAGTCTGCTAACCGGTTTGAGCTTTTCGCCGGCGCTTTATCGACATCAGGCAATTCCGCCAATGAGCATGACCGCGTATTTCACGGCAGAAATTCGGCGTTTAGAAAAAGCATCTGGACGGCAGCGGGAGGTTATCCTGAATGGCTTTATACTGCCGAAGACACTCTGTTTGCCCAAAAAGCCAAGGCACTAGGCTGTAGAGTGGCTTTGGCCTCAAACGCTATCGTATCCTGGCGCCCCAGGCCCAACTTAAAGAAACTGGCCAAACAGTATTTTTTATATGGTAGAGGCACAGGCCGAATAGCTCAGGCTGATTTAACGGCGGCATTTTATCATTTACGTAACCATGCCATTTGGATAGGCACATTTTTACTGGGCTTCTACTCTTATTGGTTTTGGTTGGTGAGTTTGGCTACGCTGATTTTTATGTATCTAACTTTAGTCCGTCCTGTTTTGAACAAACTAAAAAAGCAGGGCTATGATCGCCTTGGACTTTATGCCTATGTGCCGATAATCGTGATGACGCGTAGCCTTTATAATAATATCGGTCAACTCTATGGCTATTGGGAATATAACAAAGTGGAGCCTTTCAAAAAAAACCATGACCTGTATTGTTCCGGTCACTGGAAAATGGCGCATTTTAATAGTTAGTGCCTGAACGAAAAAGCCACTTTTCAAAAAAAACCGCTCAAAATCAGGAATCTTTATTTTTGAAAATTTTTTCTGCACAGGAAAAAAACGATTCATTTCCTGATTTACTAGCCACCATTCGGAATTATTCCTATAAATTACAAATTGTAGGCACACCTTCCCTGTGGATAATCTTTCGGCTCTTGTCAAAAAAGCGTCAGGCAGCCCGTTTTTGTTTTTCGGCCAACACCCGCTGCTCTGCGCCCTGTCGCGTATGATTACACCCAATTTTTGAATGTTACGTGACAATACGGCTAATGCAACATAACGCTCAAAGGCTTCAATACCGTGATCAAGTAACCGTTACTTTCGTCGAAAAATACGCAGCCAGAATATGCCTTCCAGTAGTAATCCTGAGATCAGGAATACGACGACGCCGGAAGACGCGCCGATAATGTATGAGGCAATAGCCGCAACTAAAGTCAACAAGGTAACAACATACTTCATCCAATCGACGCCTATTAATTAATCGGCACCGGCAGAAACT
>PMJA01000204.1 GCA_003158415.1 Methylobacter sp. | reverse complement strand
CTGGGTTCCTTACCCGTTCTGGTCCACCAGTTTTTATTTTCCCGGCTACTTTGTGTTAAATAATTTCTCCCGGCATATTGATTTTAATCAGCATGATTATTTTGTCGCCCATCATGTTGGCGGCGGCGCATTTTCCGGGCCCATGACAATAGACTCGGTTAATCCTACTTTGCCGGGGCACTTGGCGCCTAGCAGCCGGTTTGCTACGGCCAATGCCCAAGTCGGCGCCAGGGCCATAGCCACGCTCAATCAAAACCGCGCGATAAACGGGGCGGGCGTTAGTCAAACGAACACAGCCAGACCGCCGTTTTTGTCCGCCGTAAATTCCAGACCTATGAACAATGCCCCGGCGGTTGCAAATGTTCGGGCCACGCAGCCTAGCGCCCCTTTTCGTCCCGCTCCCGCTGTCGTCGAAACTCAATACACCGCGCCGACCTCCAGTCAGCGTTATATGCCCGCGCCGTCTTTTGTGCAAGAGCCGGCGTACCGTTCGCCCGGCCCGGTCGGTGGCGAATTTCATGGCGGGGCTGCACGAGGCGGACACAGGTAAAGGGGAGGGCATTTAAACATGGATAACGATATATTGATCAATCAAGCGCGGCGTCTTTACACGGCATTGCAAGTTGAGCAATACACGCGCGGCATCGCAAACAAAGCCCGGCTTAAGCGCCTGGATCATGCTGTCATCGGCGCTTATTGCCGTTACCAGCGCCGCTTAAACCGCTGTGTATTGTGCTACCAGTTCCGGACAACGGATTGTGTCCGAGAGTTTTTGAAAAACAAGCCTAAGTTCTGTCCAAAGCGCAGCCAGCATTCAAACGGCTCTAAGCGATAGCAAGAGCTTTCACTGAGGTTATGGATCATGAATATAAAACTGCTGGAGCTGGCAAACTTAGAGGTCGATGCTAAAGGCAGCGAGTCGCTATTTTTGANNTATCGCTTCTGGGGACTACTCGACTCCTGTCTCGTAGCGTTGGAAGGGATAGGCACTTTATTGCGGCAAATCGAAAGGAATTTAAAAAGAATTTTTTTGGATTGATTTCCGTTATCGGAACCGCTCTCATCGCCTCTAACGCGTTCACGGAATTACTGAGCGACAGTCACTATAAAACATTATACGTTTCTGTTATTTCACTATTAGTCGGGCTTTCCACGGCAACCTTGGGATTTTTAGGACTTGAAAAGCAGATAGTCCACCATCGGATGGTTGGCAACCTGTATGTTGAGGTCGCTAGAAAAACACGCCATCTGATCAATAAAGTAGCCGCCAATAGTGACGAAAAAACCATTGAAGATGAATTCAAAAAATTGTTAATCGACTATTTCAATGTGAATCATGAAAGCGAGTCCTGTCCGACGTCAAAGAGTGATTTAGATAAATCAATCGGCCTTAACCGTTCAAAACGGGACTCTATCAAGAGTCAAATCAATAAAAGCGATGATGAAATACTGGGAATTGTTGAACAATCCCTTCATTATTCTCTTTGTCACCTTATTGCGAATAATATTAAGAAAAAAGTCGCCGCGTTGTTCAGAAAAATAGGTCTTCTAAGTCAAAAAGATTACGAATTGTATATCAAGCAGTTTAGTTAGCCGGGCAGGGTACGAAAGCATCAGTTGCCTTAGCAGCGTGTTCGGTAATCGCCCAATCATCGCACCTTTTTTTCTTTAACCCGCCATAAAGGATCTTGCCATTATGAAATTTCAACTGATGAAGTACCGGCTACCGCTTGCGCTGATCGTCTCACTGCTGATGCTGTCCGGCTGCGCCACTGGCCCCGACGTGCGGGTAGACTTTGATCGCTCGACTGACTTTACGCACTACCAGAGCTTCGGATTTGTAAGCCCGCTAGGCACTGATAGAGGCGGCTACCAGAGCATTGTCTCTCAACACCTGAAAGCGGCGACACAGCGTCAGCTGGAAGCGCGCGGCCTGCATCTGGATACGGTTGCACCGCAACTGCTGATCAATTTTTACGCCCAGCTTTCAAGTTATAGCACCCAGAAAATCATAAAATTGTGAGTCGGTGAGTGAGTAAAATGCTTCCATAAAAGAAATAGAAGAAGTATATTTTTAAAAATATAGCTCACAAAAAATTACTTACAAAAAAACCACACAAGAACCACAAATTTTATACGCTGAGATACTAACAAAATTTTCTCTATCATGAGCCTTGCCGAATCACACATGACCAGTCCACCAGCTGTCCAAACAATTATTAAGCGGGCTTAATAGAATGCTGATTCTGTAATAGCTGGTTAGGTTAGGACTGACTCATTTTTCTAATGAAAAAATTAGATCATCACTAAAATAATCGGGTCTGTGTTCTCATTCTGAAATGCGGTGGAACTGGAGGTAGGCAATTTTCTGTAACTTTTACAGTCAGTATGCAACCGATAAGTTTGTCTCGTATGTCAGACGAGCATTAGCATCTTTTTTCCTTGCAATCGATCCAGCCAACGTAATGCTGCTTGTCCACGGTTTCTGGTGCTCAATGTAAGCTGACCCTCCTTCCGCACAGTGATGTCGGTCTTCATGCAGCGCCCGCGTAGGTAATCGGATGAGAATCGTAACTCTCCACTGACAAAACGTAGGCACTCGAACATATCGCTTACAGTGAACTCGTCATCATCGATGAAATCTTGATCAGATAAGCCTCGTGGTCGAGCATCGGCAAAGGAGAGAACAGCAAGAGCGAAAATAAGGCCAAAAGATGCCCATTCAGCAATGTCAGCAGACTCTTCTTCATCGTCATCACCTAACATTAAGTCAACCTGGAGGAATATATTTTCTCCGTCGGTACAGGCTTTGATGATTGGTTCACCAACTTTGAAATCGACCAGTGAGGCTGTTTCAAGGAGTTGATAACCGCCGTTGCGATCAAAGTGGTTCATGGCGAGCCTTCAAATTTAGTTTGTGATCAGTTTAGTATACATCCTCAGTTATAATTTTCTGGCGGCTATCATGCTTTTTTTCGGAAATAATAACTGACGGCTCGCTAATTTTTTAAATCTTAATAGATTCAGTTTTTTACAATATTCGTGTGTGTTGTTTTTTAACAAAGCACGCAAAATTAACCATTAATAATCTGTAATTATTCAGCGTAAAAAAGATAAAAAAATACTTGACAGGGTTTTTGTGCAAAAAAGCAAAATGAACCAGCCCTTCTAATGTTCGTATAAATCAGCCTCAAGAACCGCA
>PMJA01000200.1:15093-27375 GCA_003158415.1 Methylobacter sp. | reverse complement strand
AATCAGGTAGTTTTATCGAGGAATTCCGAAAACCAATGGGTTACCCGGAGTTACAATTATCCGTCAGCGCTTGTGAAATGCTGACCGTTTACGATTGGCCAGGTAATGTCAGAGAATTGAAAAATATCATGGAACGGGCGGTGGTGTTAAGTCAGGGAGGCAAAATCAACGAAGAGCATTTGCCACAGGAATTTTTTTCAACTCCGCACTCACCCAAAACCTTGCTAGCCCCGAAGAAAGGGAAAGCTGCGAACAGGGTTTAGAAGAATGCGTAGCCAATCTGGAAATAAGCTTGATCAACAAAGCGCTTCAACAGTCCGATGGCAATAAAGCCAAGGCAGCAAGAATCTTGGGAATCAGCGAGCGGACGCTCTGGTATAAATTAAAGAAATACCAGATAGTGCCTTGCCAGACGATTGAATAATCCTTCTCTGCCACTACCGTATACGCATGATTAAGAGTCTGAACTAATGCCCAATATCCAACTAGCTTGGCTAATAGCCTTGTTAACCTACAGTGTCCAGGTTCTGGCAGACGATAGCGGCTCTGGTTATCAGCTAGGCCGTGGGTACACCTTAGGCGATAGCGGCATTCATTTAGGCGGTTATGCCAATGCACAGATGCACAGCCAGGGGCCATCACCGACGGGATTCTCACTTGAGGACCTAAGCTTGTTTGTCAGTTGGGACAATGGCTCCAAGCTGCGCTATTTCTCGGAAACGGAAGTTGAAGACGGTCTGAGTATTAAAGAAGGTCAATCCCTCACGACCGGCCTGGCAAAATTCCGGCTGGAAAGGCTTTATCTGGATTATTTAGTTAACGACAACGTCACTCTACGTACAGGTAAATTTCTCACGCCTATCGGTCAATGGAATTTAATGCATGCCAGCCCGTTAGTTTGGACTTCTACTCGCCCGGTTGCCACCAACAATCTATTTGCAGAACATGCCACGGGTATCATGTTGCAAGGTGTGATTCCGCTAAGCGAGCGCTCCATAGAATACTCCGTGTACAGCGATTACACCTCCAGTCTGGATCCCAAACGCGGTGATGCTCCAAATTTCGACAATGCTCAAGGCTTGCGATTACGCTATAGCCTATACGACAACCTTCAAATAGGCTTTTCCTATGCGGATTTTGCCTTGATGGGCGACACTAATAGCAGAAATCATCTCACCGGTCTGGATCTGGCTTGGTCTTATCAACGTTTCGCTATAAATAGCGAAATTGTTTACCGCGATAGCAATAGCCTTAGCGTTTCACAGCACGCCTGGCAAGGCTATATTCAGGGTGTCAGTCCGTTAACCGAATCTTTATATGCCGTTGGCCGCTACGAATTTTTCGATCAGGCTCAACAGCAAACCGGAGAAGCTGAAGTGTTGGGTTTAGCCTATCGCCCGACACCATCACTAGTGATGAAAGTCGAGTATCGCCTCGGCAAGCATAATCGGCAATTGGCGCCTGATGGATTGTTTGCTTCATTTACCGTGCTGTTTTAGCGATGCGCAATCTGGGTACAATATTAATCCGGCTGATCGCAGTTTATCTGATGTGTTTCAGCTTACCTGGCCTTGCCGTGGAATCTTTGGCTTTAGTTACCCATCCCTCCAGCAATTTGAATAGCTTATCTCTGGAAACCATCAAACTGGTCTATTTACGCAAGCTGATGCTGGCTAGCGACGGTAGCCGCTGGATACCCTTGAATTTACCGTCAACCCACGAGTTACGCCGGGCATTTTCGATTAGCTTGTTTAAAAAATTGCCGGAAGAGCAGGAGTCCTATTGGAATGAACAATACTTTCAGGGCTTGACCCCACCGCAAGTGTTGGCGTCTGAAGAAGCCGTATTGCGTTTTGTAGCGATCACTCCCGGTGCTCTCGGTTATGTGCAAAAACACAGTGTCGACGATAGAGTCAAAGTGCTGCAGATCATCTCCATCGCCGATCTGAATTAGCCCAAAATAAAATCCCAAGAAACATACCTTTTTTGCAGACCTTTTTTGCAGGTTCTGCAAAAAAAGGAAGATTTTTTTTCATCGAAAAAATACAAAACCATTTAAATACAGTATGTTAATAACATGGCATGATACCTGCTTTAGTTAACTGAGTTATCTATTTAATCTGGAAAGCGAACATGAAATTTGAAACTGAAATCGAACACTATCAATCCGATGCTTTTGGATTTGGTATAGAAGCAGAATACTTGCTTGCCGATAAACAGACATTTACTGCTCTTTCGCATCATGAATTACGGTTTGCAACGCTGAACAAAGCCCTTGAGGGCATCGATCTTAGTAACGTACCCCATCTTGACGGTCTTTTACCGGATATTCCGCACAGCAAAAATATGCCATTTATCGTTGAAGGCTATCATGTGCATGATGCAAATAATCAAGCTTTCGATATCCTGCCGAAAGGCATTGAAATTCGTACCCCAAAAGCGCAAAGCATTAAAGAGTGTCTCAGTTATTTGGAATCGCTCTATTCGGGTATGCAAAGTGCATTGGATAGTATTGGTTATCGTGCCGTGGCTTTATCTTATCACCCGACGGCACAAAGCTTCGATGGTCCGCGAGAGCATCGGGATTATAACTTCTGGTTGTGGGCCAAGCAGGCCATGACCACCTATGGACCGGACATTAATATCAGTTTGCCGCACGAAATAACTTCTAAAATCGATCTTGAAGACTTGAGCGCCAAGGTAAATTATTACGCACCGGCACTGACTGCACTAAGTCTGGCCTCGCCATTTTTCGAAGGCAAACTTTGGAAACCTAATCCTCACTCGGTTCATTATGGTAAGGCTATACGCACTTATAAGCGCAGTGCAGTTGCACCGGCATTTAAGATCCATCCCAAGCTTGGTTGGAGATTTGAATTCAAGCCTTTCGAAATGAGTTGGCGGCTTGAAGATTTTCATGCTTATTTTTTACTTTGGCTTGAACTGCTGCTTGATGATACTCTGCCTGGCCGCACAGATCAGGCCGGCAGAATTGCTCAGCTGGAATCGGTCGCTCAATTTGGCTTAAGCGATCATGCTATAGCCCGAACCGCTGATGAAGTTTTGCATGCCGCCGCGCGGAATCTGCCGCACTGGGGATTTAGTGTAGAGGCTCTGAACGCCATGGCCAATAGACTCGCTAATCACATCACGCCAGCCGATGAAATTGTCGAAATGTATCTGGAAAAGCAATCCATTCCTCTGGTTTTGAAAGAGCTTTCCCAGCTAGTCCTTCCTAGAAAAACTTCTCCGATCCTAGATGCGGCAGTTTTGGAATTGGCTTGATACGCACTGTTTATGAATAAGAATAATGAGAGAAACATGAAAAAAATAACGAAGCGAGAAGGCTTCAATTTTGGGTTAGAGGCGGAATATCTTCTGCTTGACAAGGAAACCTATGCCCCGCTTTGGCATCATGATCTGCAATTTAGCCAGCTAAATCAAATTCTGGAATCCATATCGCTGGATGGTCTGCCTAGGCTGGACGGATTGGAACTCGAATCGCCCCATACCAAGCTGATGCCTTATGCCGTAGAAGGTTACGGCGTGGTGGATGAAAACTTCAAGCCCTATGATATGCTGCCGAAAGGCATAGAAATTCGTACGCCTATCGCCTCTTCGCTGGACGATTGCTTGTCCCACTTTCGCTTGTTGCACAGCCGCCTGCAAGCCGCCTTAAGCGATTCAGGGTTATTGGCCGCAGCGCTTTCCCATCATCCTGTCGCATTTGAATTTCAGGGTCCGGTTAACAAACGTCGCCATGATTGGTGGCAATGGGCGATGGAAGTGATGGTGACCTATGGGCCGGATTTTAATATCAGCTTACCCGAAGAACTGACTTCCGCTTTGGATTTATTGGATTTGGACGCTAAAGTTAATTATTATGCGCCTGCATTAACTGCATTCAGCGTGGCCTCGCCACTCACTCGCGGCGGCCTGTGGCAGATTCGCGGCGCAACCGGAAAATCTCTAAGAACCTATCGGCGCAGTATTGTGGCGCCGGCCATTGAAGTCCACCTTGAAGAATCCGGTAGACTGGAATTCAAAACCTTTGAAATGAGTTGGAGAGTGGATGATTTTCGCAACTATTTTCTACTGTGGTTGACCTTATTGTTAGATCAGGGACTTTTGGGCAGAGCAAGCCGTCAGAGCCGCATTTATGATTTAGGCGCAGTGGCCAGATTCGGACTGCAAGCGGACACTATCAAAGCGCGAGCTGCCGAAATTTTAGACAGAGCTCCGGGTGTATTAAAATCCTACGGGTTTGACCCTTCCTCGCTAGCCAGTTTGGAAAAACGCCTGGATTCTGGAATAAGCCCAGCCGATGAAATCATAACCCTTTACCGGGAAAAAAATTCTTTATCCGACGTTCTTAAGCACCTGTCGCAACTTTACTGAGTTAACAGACATGGATTCGTCCTTTCTTGATCTTTCTTATTTTCAAGTATTACTGGCAGCAAGTCTGGTTGTTGTCAATGGTATGCTGTCGCTTTATCTTAAACTGGGAATGGAGCGTTCGCTGTTTGTTTCAGCCATTCGCACAGTTTTGCAACTACTGCTGATTGGTTTCGTTTTACAGTGGGTGTTTACCAATAAGCAATGGTATCTATCATTGCTTATTATTGTAGTAATGACCGGGGTAGCGGGTTTAACAGCTGCAAGTCGCAGCCAATTCCATTATCCGGGAATGAGACTTCACAGCATCGTCTCCATCTGGGCAAGCGCTTGGCTGGTTACCGGGTTTGCGGTTTTTGGCATTCTCCGACTAACCCCCTGGTATCTGCCGCAGTACCTGATTCCACTGCTCGGCATGGTATTGGGAAATTCATTAAATGGTGTTTGTCTTGCCCTTGAACGCTTGAGCGTAGAATTGTCCTCGCATAAAAATGAATTGGAAAGTCAATTAGCCTTAGGCGCCACCCGCTGGGAGGCTGCCCACCCACATCTGGTGACATCGATACGCACCGGGATGATGACGATGATCAATGCGATGATGGTAGTCGGATTAGTCAGTCTACCCGGCATGATGACAGGACAGCTGTTGGCAGGGGTTAATCCTTTGGACGCAGTAAAGTATCAGATCGTTTTAATGTTTTTGATTGCATCAACCACTATGTTCGGGACGATTAGTGTGGTGCTGTTAGGTTATCGGCAGATGTTCAATTCATCGCATCAGTTTATTGCGCCTTTAGCCTCTACAAAAAAGCATCGATCCAATGACTGAAATGAGTTATCCGGTTAATCATCTGCTGGCCATCCATGGCCTGCATATCCTCAAAAGCTCAGCGCCTAAGCCGCTGCTGGATAATATATCCGTATTTATTCAAGCTGGTGACCGGATATCTCTTGAAGGGGGATCAGGTTCCGGAAAAAGTCTGTTACTGCGCTCAATTACCCAGCTTGAAATTTTAAATCAAGGTGAGTTTATCTGGAAAGGTAAACCCATCCATAAAGCGGACATCCCTCTGTATCGAAGTCATGTCATTTATCTGCATCAACGCCCCTCACTGGGAGCCGGAACTGTAGAGGATAGTCTGCGTCAGGTATTGACCTTGAAAATTCATCAAGGGAAAAAGTTTTCAGAATCAATGACTGCTCATTACCTTGCCGAAATAGGTTTGGATAAAGCGTTTCTGCATAAAGGCATTCATAACCTTTCCGGTGGTGAAGCGCAAATTACTGCTCTGTTACGAGCCATTCAGTTGAAACCTGAAATTTTACTACTCGATGAACCGACAGCAGCGCTTGATGCAGAAAAGGCGGCGGTGATTGAAAAAATTATCGATTGCTGGTTTGCAGAGGCACCGGAGAACAGAGCTTATGTTTGGGTTACCCATAACATGGATCAGGCGGCCAGAGTCTCTAACAAAGCCTGGAAAATGGTTCAAGGAAAATTAAGCATCAGTTACTAGATTGGTACAGGCTAACCAGCTCAAGACTGAGTTCCAGTTTTGGGTTTTGTGTGCTCTCCCAGATTCAATTGAAGTCTATTTACATTAATAAATTAATGGTTTTTTAATGTTATTTAAATCTTCATATGATAATTTCTAAGTTGTTTTATTAAGTGCATAATTCATAAGGAAAACACCAAAAGACATCAGGCAAAAATAAAAACATTTATTTAGAATTTTTGTTTAGCACTTGCCATTTGTAATTATTTTTTTAACTGAGAGGAATTTTATTAATGAAAGATATAAAAAAACTTCTGCTAGCTACAGGTTTAATGATGGCATCATTGTCATCAAATGCAACAACATTCGGTCCTGTTGAAAACTTTGATGTTGTAAATGATACAAACATTACTGCACATGGATTTCATATCCGCTTACATGGTATTCAAGATACTGACATTTCATCTATGTTCGGTGCGGCCAACCGTTGGCCTGGAATGGTGCGTTACGGTACTCCAAGAGTCGTGAATGGTTCAGATGCAAGCGGCGTTTATGTCGATGTGATTTATGAAGCGGGTTACGACAGCGTAAACAAAAAATGGTCAGCAGGTACTCCATCAGGAACTTTACCTGTTGCTCCTACCGATAGCTGCTGGCCATTAGGCGCAAAAACTTTCGGCCCTAATTATCCTTGTGACCATTTTGGCGTATCTTCCTTTAAACCAGCAACAAGGGTTGAGTATCTTTGGATGCTAGAAACAGCGACTCCAGGCCAATTAACAGCAACAGTTTCAAGCGTTCCTACTCCTGTTTGGAGTGTAACGCCTGCTTTTCCTGCTCAACCTGCAGTAGCTGCTGTAGTTGCTCAACCTGCTGTAGTTGCAATTCACGTTGCTGCTCCACCTAAACCAGTTCCATTCGAATTTGGCGAACCTAAATGGGTAAAAGTCACTGCGACTGGAGTTGGTTATAACGTTGCTGTAGAAGATTTGGTTGCTGAAAACGCTGTAATTAAAAAAGCCAATGCAAATGTTCAAATTGAATGGCAAAGACTTCAAACTGATATAGCAAATCCTGCTGCTGGTAGCGTTGATTTGAGTGGTGTAAAACCTGACCCTGGTTACAAATCGGTTGTTTATCGTTTTGAATTTTATTCATACACGGGTGCATTCGATCCAGCAACTCACGAAGCGATTACAGGTCCTGATACATCTGGAAGTGCCACACCTCCTGCTACTGTTGGTCAATTCTTAGTTGCTCAAATGGCAGCGGTAAACTTGGATGGTCAAGTCCCACAAGCGGTTATTCCTGTTGCGCCAACTCTGACAAACTCATTGACTGATGGTGTTGCTGGTGTTCCTTATTCTCGAACAATTAAGGCAACTGCTGGAAATGCTGGTGATACTGTCAATGTCACTGTACTTGGATTGCCATCAGGGTTAACGTTTGACGGTGTGAGCGTAGTTTCTGGAACTCCTGCACAATTGGGCACATTTCAAGTTACTGTTACCGCTACTGATGCTTTGAACAATCTGCACGTTTCCGCAGTAACGCCAATCACGATTAGGGATACCGCTATCGTGTTCAACGCTGTTATTCCTGATATGAAAGATGCGACACTGATGAGTTATCAATTGGCCGCAACTGGTGGTGATGCTCCATTTACCTATACATTAACTTCTGGCGCTCTTCCGGCTGGTTTAAAATTGACAACTGCTGGTTTGATCTATGGAACTCCAACAGTTCCTGGTTCATACCCTTTAACATTTAAAGCAACTGATAAGGTAGGTTCAACTCAAACCGTTTCAACATCGATAAACGTCATTTCTCAATCTGTCGCTTGCTCTGGAACCGCAATTGCCATTAATTCTGTGAGTGGAAGTAATTTGAATGTTGGTGGTGCTACAGTTTATGCTCCTGCAACCGTTACCTTTTCTCCTGGTCTGAATACTTTAGCTGTCGGTGAATTGGTTACTTATTCTGGTTCAACTGATGCTGCAAACCTTCAATGTTTAGCAACTACAATGTCTGCATGGAATGCTTTAACCTTAGCTACTCCAACATTTACCAAAGGAACCGTTGGAACTCCATATACTCCGGTTACAATCGCTCCAAAAGGGGGTTGGACTCCTTACACCATAGCTGCATCAGGATTGCCGAGTGGTTTGACATTTAATGGAACAACGATCTCCGGAACTCCCACTGTATTTGGAACATTCCCGTTAGCGATTTCTGTAGCGGATGCTCAGAATAACAAGTACAACATTACAACTAGTACAATCACTATTTCTCCAGCTGCTGCTCCTCCTCCTGCTCTTGCGGGATCTTGTACTGCGCCGACCGGTTCAACAGTTGCGCCAACTATTCTGGCAAACGCAACGGCTGTTAATGGCACAAGCGTAACCATTGGTAACACTGTTGTGACAGTACCCGTTTGCGCCACAATTACTTGGAATGGCAACTGGAGCGGCCTAACCCAAGCAATACGTGTTGGATACAATGTAGAAGTCACCAGTGGTTATGTCGTGAACGGCACAACCACTGCGACTGCTTTAATTGTTGATAATGGTCTGTAAGTAGAAAAAGAAAGGGCTTTTACGCCCTTTCTTCTTTATTTGAATGAAAATAATCAAGAAGCTGTGATTACTTAATCACAGCTTTTTTTTAACCTAAAAAATCAGTTGAACCGAGCGATATAAATCAAGGCCATGTAAGGTATGCATTGCATACCTTATAGCTTTCGGGTAATGGTATGGTATGCGATGCATACTCGGCTGAGTATTCGATTCCCGTCCAGGAATTCCCAACGCACGTCACCCCATGCTTAAGATGCGGGGGGGTGTTTTCAAAATACAGCCTCGCAAAACAATAATGCAGACGCGCTATTTCATTTTGCGCCTATCCGTCAACCTCAGCAATGAGAGGCTTTAAAGGTTTCCATTTATTTTTTATAAAAAATATGAGGGAAAAACATTTTGAGAGCAGGTAAATCCGGCTTCATACCTTGTTTACCAACTCCCCGTATTACCCATAGAAAGCCACGGCTCCGCAGGCGCCAGTCGCTCGCCTTTTTGCAATAACTCGATGGAAATCATATCCGGCGAACGCACAAAGGCCATGTGTCCGTCACGGGGCGGACGGTTGATTAACACACCGGCATCCAGCAGTTTTTGGCAGGTTTCATAAATATTGTCGACTTCAAAAGCCAGATGGCCGAAGTTGCGCCCGCCGCCATAGTCTTCGGTATCCCAGTTATAGGTCAGCTCGATTAACGGCGCTTGCATCTGGTGAGCCTGATCGGCATCCAGCGGTGCATACAAATAAACCAGGGTAAACTGGCCCGGCTCGCTGTCGATCCGGTGCCTTTCCAGAAGACCGAATTTATTGCAATAAAAGTCCAGCGATTCCTTCAGGTCATGAACCCGAATCATGGTGTGTAGATAACGCATAGTGATTTACCCTAATTAGTTAGTGTAAGACAAGCCTCTTATTGTAAGAGGCCATGCTGTATTTTATGTATTAAACCCCCTCACCCCANNGTGTCATGTATGTTTCTTAGTTATGACCTTCCAAAATCTCCGGCAAAAAAAACTCGCTCACCAGCATTTGCTTATAGGCGATGGCGTACACCGTTCTTCTGCCCCAGAGTGCTTGGTCTATAGCCGCTACGGCAATGGCCGACGGCATCCAGGTCGCAGGCTTAACCAGGGCGACATCCATGGCGATGCGTTCGAGCTTGGGGTAAGAAAAAATGATTTCACCCAGCGGTCGGTTACCCAGGTGAGCTAAATTGCTGTTGGCGGCTTTGATAGTAGCAAACGGAATGATAGTCCTTGCCAAAATTAGCGGCTTGCCGTTGACATGGAGCAACACTTCGCGAATTAAACTGTAGCGGTGTTCGGGCAGTGCGAGCAAGCACCGTTCGCTTAAAAAAGGCTGACCCCAGCGTTGCAGCAAAACGTTAACGGCAACGCCATCGCCGTAGCGGCTTCGTAAACGTTTGGTTAGCGAGCCTGATTCATAAGCCCATGACTGGACATTGACCGGGAGTTTATGGCGCACGCCCTGACGGTTTTCCAGCCATAACGGTTCTCGGTTAAATAACAAGCTGTTGGCGGTCAATCTAAACCTCTGCATAATCGGTGGATGTGCCCAGCCAACGGTCGCACAAGGGCTGTATGGCGTGGGGCGATTCGGTAAACAATTGCTCCCCGGTTTGCTGGATAACCTCCAGCAAATCGGCATCGCGGGCTAAATCGGCAATTTTAAAGTGTACGGCACCGGTTTGCCGTGTGCCCATGACCTCACCGGGGCCGCGTAATTCCAGGTCTTTTTCGGCGATGACAAAACCGTCATTGCTATCCCTTAATATGCCCAGGCGCTGACGGGCGGTATCCGACAACGGCGACTGGTACATTAGTAAACAGTAACTGTCGTCCTCCCCGCGTCCGACCCGTCCGCGTAATTGATGCAGTTGCGAAAGCCCCAAGCGTTCGGGGTTTTCGATAATCATTAAACCCGCATTAGGCACGTCGACGCCGACTTCAATCACCGTCGTGGCGACCAGCAAGTCAAGCTGATGGTTTTTAAAAGCCTGCATGACGGCATCCTTATCGGCGCTTTTCATACGCCCGTGTATCAAGGCGACCCGGACATTGGGCAAAGCGAGGGTTAACAGTTCGGCGGTTTTTTCGGCGGCTTCGCATTGCAAAACTTCGGACTCTTCTATCAGCGTACACACCCAATAAACCTGGCGTTTTTGACCTACCCAATGATTAATTCGATCTATCACCGCCTCGCGGCGTTCGGCCGGAATCACGCTGGTGACAATCGGCTTTCGGCCGGGCGGCAACTCATCGATAATGGATATATCCAGATCGGAATATTGCAGCATGGCCAGGGTACGTGGAATCGGGGTGGCAGTCATCACCAATTGATGCGGTCTGAGACCTGCCTGCTGGCCTTTTTCCCGCAACGCCATGCGCTGATGTACGCCGAACCGGTGTTGTTCATCGATAATAATCAACCCTAAGCGATGGAAGTTGACGCCCTCCTGAAATAAGGCATGGGTGCCGATAATAATCCCTGCCGAGCCGTCCGCCAAACGTTGTAGCACGTCTTTGCGGGCATTGCCTTTCAGTTGCCCGGTCAAATACACGATTTGCGTATCAAAACCGGCAAACCAAGTGCAAAAATTGCGATTGTGCTGTTCCACCAACAATTCCGTAGGCGCCATAACTGCCACCTGATAACCCGCCGTTAACGCCAGCAAGGCGGCGTAGGCGGAAACGAGGGTTTTACCTGAGCCGACATCGCCCTGAACCAGTCGCATCATCGGATGTTGTGATCGGCAATCCGCTGCTATGTCAGCAATGACGCGCTGCTGTGCGCCTGTGAGCTTAAAGGGTAATGAAGTCAGGAACTGTCGGGCGACAGCATCATCGCCGACAAATACCGGCGCTTGCCATGCTTTGGCCTGATTTTTTGTTTTTCGCAAACTCAAATGATGAGCCAGCAACTCTTCAAATGCCAAGCGTTTTAACGCCGGAACGCTGCCGTTTTGTAAGGCTGCTATCGAGACCGATTCGTCAGGCGCATGTAGGGTCTGAATTGCCTGCATCAGGGACGGGTAAGCGTATTTTTTTAAAATCGCATCGGGTATCCAGTCCGCCAATAATTGGGGATCATCGCTGCAAAGACTTAACGCCTGTTTGACCGCTTTTCTTATCGCAGTTTGGCTTAAACCCTCCGTCAGCGGATAAACCGGGGTTAACCGGGTTTCCGTCATGTATGCTTCCGGGTTGGCAATCACCTGATAATCGGGATGCACCATTTCCAGCCCGGAGAAACCGTGCCGCACTTCGGCAAAACAACTGATTAATGTCCCCGGTTTCAGGGTATTGTGCTGGTTGGCGCTGAAATGAAAAAACTTTAGTGAAATAAAACCGGTGTCATCGCTGATCCGGCAAATCAGGCTTTTTCGGCCTCTGGGTAAAATATCGATGAATTCAACCCGGCCGCAAACCAGCGCCGTCATCCCCGCCATCAAAGCGCCGATAGGATAAATCCGGGTGCGGTCTTCATAGCGGATGGGCAGGTGAAAAACCAGATCCGAAATAATCCGGATACCGAGCTTTTCCAGGCGTCGGCCCGTTTGCGCGCCTATTCCCGTCAATTTGGCGACCGGCCGATTAAGGTAATTCACATTATCCACGCTGAACTGCTAAATCGGCACACGGCTTGGAATTAATATTCGCTGCATTAGTCTGCCGGTTTTTAAGGATTAAGAAGCCGGATATTCCTGAGGTTTTAGAAACATAACCGCATCCATTTCCACGCCGACGCCTTTAGGCAAAGCGGCAACGCCAACAACGGCACGCGCAGGATAGGG
>PMJA01000200.1:0-15058 GCA_003158415.1 Methylobacter sp. | reverse complement strand
GTGTGCTCGACTTTGACCGCCTGTGAATAAGTTCCGATAGCTTGGGGCGCTTGCTTGGTTTCGATGATTTCTTTGCTCATGGTTATCCTGATAGGGTTTACTGGTGCGAGGTGTTTCTAGGAACTATTATATTAAACCGACCTTATAAATTCTCAATCAACACATCGGCAAATTCGCTACACTTAACTTCTACGGCATTATCCATCAATCGTGCGAAATCATAGGTGACCCGTTTGCTCGCGATAGCGGCGTCCATCGCGCTGATAATGGCATCAGCGGCCTCTGACCAGCCCATATAACGCAACATCATTTCACCCGACAAAATTAACGAACCGGGATTCACTTTATCCAGATCGGCGTATTTGGGCGCGGTACCGTGAGTGGCCTCAAAAACCGCCGTGCCGGTTTGGTAATTGATATTGCCGCCGGGCGCTATGCCGATACCGCCAACTTGAGCTGCCAGCGCGTCGGATAAATAATCGCCGTTCAAATTCAAGGTGGCTATTACATCAAACTCTTCAGGCCGGGTTAACACCTGCTGTAAGGCAATATCGGCAATGGCGTCCTTGATTAAAATGCGTCCGCCGGCCAAAGCCTCCGCCTGTTCCTTGTTCGCCGCAGCCTCGCCGGACTGGGCGCGGGTTTTTTCCCATTGCGCCCAGCTATAGGTTTGCTCAGGATATTCACGTTCGGCCACAGCATAAGCCCAGTTACGGAAAGCCCCTTCGGTGAACTTCATGATGNNATGATGTTGCCCTTGTGGACGATGGTCAGGCTTTTGCGTTTATTGGTCAGACAATAGTCTATGGCCGAACGTATCAGGCGCTCTGTGCCTTCTTGCGACACCGGCTTGATACCGATACCCGACGTTTCCGGGAAACGGATTTTGGCAAATTGCTCGGGAAAGTTTTCCTGTAACAAACGCATAAACAATTTATTGTCGTCGCTGCCTTGTTCAAATTCCAGGCCTGCATAAATATCTTCGGTATTTTCTCTGAAAATAACCATATCCACCGCGCCCGGATTTTTTACCGGTGACGGCACGCCTTGAAACCATCTGACCGGCCGCAAACAAACATACATATCCAGCAATTGTCGCAACGCCACATTTAAAGACCGGATACCGCCGCCGATGGGCGTGGTCAACGGGCCTTTGATCGACACTAAATAATCCCGGCAGGCATCAACGGTGGCATCAGGCAGCCAGGTATTGAACAGCGTATGGGCTTTGCCGCCGGCATAAACCTCCAGCCAGTGAATTTTCCTTTGCCCTGAATAAGCACTTGCAACCGCAGCATCTAAAACACGAACGGTGGCGCGCCATATATCCGGCCCCGTTCCGTCCCCTTCTATAAAAGGAATAATCGGATTATCAGGCACGACCAACTTACCGTTTTGCATCGTGATTGGGCTGCCATTAGGCGGCGGAGTAGGGCGGGTCATAGATAACTCCTGATATGATTGAATCGGATGAGCATCGAAAGTGAACGCAACGATTTCAATGTAAAGATCGCTACGCCACTGCTCATTGCCGCTTGGTATCATAACAAACGAACAGGCTCTTGTCTTAGGCGAGTTAGCTTAAAACCGTAGATACCCAATCAAATCTTATAAATTGACATCCTCCCCGCCCTAAAGGACGGGGATTCCCAGCATCACTACTGAGTCTTCCTAATTCAACGAGAACAACCCATGCAGACTTGCTACGCAGGAATTACATTCTCTCCAAAGGCTAGCCCCGCCAGTCCGGCGGTTCTTATATTTTTGGCCGCATTAATGTCGCGGTCGTGTTCAGTCTTACACTCAGGGCAGACCCATTCGCGCACGCTCAAATCCAAGCGGGGCAGGATGTACCCGCAGCAAGAACAGCGTTTCGAGCTGGGGAAAAACTGGTCGATCTTGACCAGAGTTCTACCTGCCCAATCAGCTTTGTATTCAATCTGCAAAACGAAAGTACCCCAACTCGCATCAGCAATATGCTTACTCAGCTTGGGATTCTTTACCATGTTTTTTACTCGTAACGACTCAACGCAAACAACTTGGTTATCGTTAATTAGTTCGCGGGACAGCTTGTGTAAGTTGTCCAATCGGCAATCGGATATTTTGGCGTGAATACGCGCAACTTTCATTTTAGCCTTGGCACGGTTCGCAGACCCGAGCTTTTTCTTACTCAGTTTACGCTGTGCTTTAGCCAATTTGGACGCGTATTTAACCGTATGGCGGGGATTGTCGATCTTGGTGCCGTTGTCGGTAACAAACAAATGTTTAATTCCCACGTCAATACCGACGGTTTTGTCGGTTTCTGGCAGGATTTGGTTTTCAAATTCGCACAGGCACGAAATAAAGTACCTGCCAGCGCAATCTTTAGAAACAGTTATAGAGCTTGGCTCTCCTTGGAAGTTGCGAGACCATCTAATATCAAGAGGTTCCTTGCTTTTGGCTATATAGATTTTCCCATCAACGTACTTGAACCCGGACTTGGTAAACTCAGCGGATTGCCGTCGGTTCTTCTTCTTGAAGACAGGATACCTAGCGCGTCCGTCAAAGAAGTTTTTGAACGCTGTTTGCTGATGCCTAAGGCATTGTTGCAGAGGCACGCAAGAAACACCATTAAGGTAGGACAGCTCAGGAAGCTTCTTGATTTCGGTCAACTTGGCGCTAGCCTTAGCGTAGCCGATCTTTTCTTCTGCCTGGTAGTACGCATCAGTTCGCCAACGCAGGATTTCATTGTATACCTTACGAACACAGCCGAACGTCTGAGCAAGCAATCTCGCTTGCTCATCGCTTGGGTAGAACCTGTATTTGTATGCTATACTTTTCACGACTCACATTTTAAATAAAAAAATGTGAGTCGTCAATTAATCGTGGCACAAACAAAGGAGGTCGCGTGACCAGGTACGCCACAAAGCAGGATTTTATTCGCAAATCCGCGCGCTACCTCCCCGGCCTGAAGGCCGAGGTTTCACGCGCAAAATAATGAAAATAAAACCCAAAACCCAGCCATTGATGTTGCATAATTATCAATCGCCCATTACTAACCCCAACTTACCAAACCGATGCTAATCTGATGCATATCCCGTTGACTTATATCAGTGTTATTTTACTTTGGGCGACAACGCCGCTGGCTATTAAATGGAGCAGCGAAGGCCCCGGCTTTCTGTTCGGCGTCACCGCCCGTATGACGATAGGTATGGTGTGCGTATTATTGATGCTGGCGCTGATGCGGCAACGAATGGTCTGGCATCGCAAGGCGTGCCTAACCTATCTTGCGGTGGCCGTGCAAATTTACGGGGCTATGCTGGCAGTGTACTGGGCGGCGCAATTTATTCCTTCCGGCTGGATTTCGGTGATATTTGGCCTTACACCGCTCATGACCGCTTTATTGGCCGCTGTTTTTTTAGGGGAACGCAGCCTTACACTGGGCAAATTACTGGCTTATGGCCTGGGCGTTAGCGGCTTGGCTGTTATGTTCGGCTCAGCCTTGCAATTGGGAGTTGACGCCGTACTGGGCATCAGTGGAGTGCTGGTTTCCGCACTGTTGCAATCGGCCAGTTCGGTTTGGATAAAACGCATCGCGGCGAAGCTACCTGCCCTATCCCAAGTAGCCGGGGGCTTGCTGCTGGCATTACCCGCTTATTTGCTCACCTGGGGCGTAGTCGATGGTCATTGGCCTACGGCATTAACACCTACCAGCTTGGCGGCCATTATTTATTTAGGCGTGATCGCCACTACCCTGGGCTTTGTCCTCTATTACTATTTACTAACCCATTTACCGGCAACCAAGGTTGCCTTGATTACCCTTGTTTCACCGTTACTCGCACTGATGCTGGGGCATTTTATTAACCATGAACCGCTGACCATGAAACTCATCACAGGTACGCTATTCATACTCTCTGCGCTCATTATTCATGAATACTTTGACCGCCTTTTTGCTTTAAAGCCAAAACCTGGATCAGCGCCGGTCTTTTCTAAGAGGCATAGAAAAACTGTTAGATAAAAATAATCGAAACTTAATTAAAATGTTCTTTGCCCTGCGTGTATTTTTAGTGCTACCATTGGTCGCGGTTAAAGTTTAAGTCAGCTTCTTTATGAAGCTGGTATTTGTAAAGCCAAGTAAAATTGGCGATTTCTTAAGTTTAAAGAGTGTGATATGTCAGATCAAGTTGTAGGTACCGTTAAGTGGTTCAATGATGAAAAAGGTTTNNCCGCAAGCTGAGAATGTAACCCCCGCGTAACAAACTCATAAACCGAACCCAAAAGCCGACTGGCTTTTGGGTTCGGCTTTTAAAGCTTGTGTTTTATGGCTGTTCGTTACCGCACCGTTGCCTTCAAGATAACAAACTTGGCGTTGACGGCAACCACCGAGTGCTTGCCGAATAACCGATCCAGCTGGATCTGATAATTCAGATGGCGATTGCCGATGATCCATAGCTCACCACCCTTCCTCAATAATTTTCTCGACTGCTTAAATAGACTGACGGCAATTTGGTCGCCCACAGCATGTTGCTGATGAAAAGGCGGATTACACAGAATGAGATCTGCTGTAGCCGATTCAAAATCATTCAAGCCATCGCCGACATTAAAAGTCGCATTGCGTGTTTGTCCAAAAGCCCGATAAAAATTTTCTTGTGCCGATGCCACCGCCATAAAAGACTCATCAACAAAATGCACCGTTGCCGAAGGATTGCGCTCGGCAGCCATTAAACCCAGCAAACCGTTACCGCAACCCAAATCAACAATGTCACTGACATTCGGTCTGGCGGGCAAATGCTGGAGAAAAAAGCGCGTACCTATATCGAGACTGTCACGCGAAAACACATTGGCGTGATTGCTGATCAGATACCCGGAATCTTCCAGTTGATAACAAACCGGATAAGGGCTGACGGGAACGGCTAGCTTTGGGTCAGGCGACGCAAAAATCAGCTTAGCCTTTTTTTTTGCCAATGCGGTGGTTGTAGGTCCAATCAACCGTTCCAGCAGATTCCAAATCGAAGGTGGCAAAGCCTTTGTCATACCCGCTAAAATAATCCGGCTGGTAGGCTGCAAATGCGGATGCAACCGTATCAACTGATCTTCCAGCAACGCCAGCGTCTTCGGCGCTTTAATCAGCACCAGATCAAACATTCCCTCCAGAGGCTCAAGGCTGTTGATCAATTTAACGCTGTGTTCAGGCAAACCATTTGCGGCCAAATTAAGCCGTGTCGCCTGTTGTGATAAATAGGAATCCGATACTGCATGAGGCAAAAAGACGCTCAGCGCAACCGCCAACGCCCCGAAGTTATCATTAAATATCAAAATACGGGCGCCAGCCGACGGCTGCAAATCGTATGCAAGCGAGTTGAGCAGGTATTCGTCAGCCGCATCCCAGGCTCGCAATAGCTCCAATGGCCGCTTGGGGAGCCGATACAGCTCAAACTCGCATTGACCTACCGTCAACAGCTTATCCAATTTAACAGACATGGCGTTCAATATAGCGTTAAGCGCGTGACATGAATTTTCCGCTTTCGGTATTGACCTTAATCAACTCATCCGTCTCCAGATACTCAGGCACTTGAACCTCTATGCCTGTCACCAGCCTAGCCGTTTTAGTACGGCCGGATGCGGTCGCGCCCTTGATTGACGGAGCCGTTTCTACAATGGGCAACACCACCGAGCTGGGCAGTTCAATACCCAACACGGCATCATCAATTAACAAAGCAACAATGCCTTCCAAACCTTCTGTCAAATAGCCGATTTGGTCTTCCAGTTCCTCGCGACTCAAACTGTATTGGGTATAATCGTCCATGTTCATAAAGATATAATGATCCCCATCGACATAAGAAAACTGCACCTTGGCCCTTATCAGGTCGGCATCCTTAAAGAAATCGTCGCCCTTCAACGACTCATCCAGTTTTTGTCCGGTTTTGAGATTAGTAAAACGAATTTTATACAACGTAGATGCGCCGCGCGATGACGGGCTCTTGGCATCGACGTTCTTAACCACATGAGGTACGCCGTTGATATCGACCACCATTCCTCGCTTTAAATCACTCGCCTTCGCCACACAAATCTCCTCAAGATGATACAACTGCCGCCAACACCGGCAGCACAGGTTAACATTAAAATAGATGGCGCAACCAAGAGCCATCCGAACAGTTCAATTCAAAACAGCTTTGAAAACAACCAGTACAAAGAGCCTGAAAGTAGCATTGCAGCAGGAAACGTCAATACCCAAGCCATGAGCAGGTTGCGGATAGTCGCCCATTGCAAGCCCGATTTATTGGCAACCATGGCGCCGGCTACTCCGGACGAGAGCACATGCGTCGTGGAAACCGGCAAGCCGTACATATCGGCGGCCCCGATAGTCATCATCGCCACAAGCTCGGCAGACGCGCCTTGAGCGTAAGTCAGATGGGCTTTACCGATTTTTTCACCGACAGTCACTACGATGCGCTTCCAGCCCATCATGGTGCCAAGACCTAAAGCGATAGCCACCGTCACTTTTACCCATAGCGGAATAAATTTGGTCGAATCGTCGATGTCTTTTTGTAAGACCTTGAGGTTCGCCCTGCTGTCGGCATCGAGTTTCACCGCCGAGTTCTTGCTGAGGAAACGAATAGATTCAGAAGTCAGATACATATCGTTACGTACATTAGACACCGCTTCTATCGGCAGATGGGCGAAACAGTCGTACTGTTTTACCTGCTCGCCGATTTGACCGATCACATTCGCAAGAGCGGATAATACCTCGTCACTATACTCACGGGTGCGCACATAATCGGAAAGAGTCGCTCGCGGGTCGACGACGCGGGTTGTTCCGACGGCTTTAACCATAGATTCCTGAGTTACCTGGGTCATTGCCACGAACTGCGTCATATGATCTACCGGCATCGCCCGGTTTAGGGCGTATGCCATAGGCACGGTACTGATCAATATCAGCATGATAAGTCCCATGCCTTTTTGACCGTCATTAGAGCCGTGGGCGAAAGAAACGCCGGTACACGTCAGGATAAGCAGGCTGCGTATCCACCAGGGCGGCGGCCTGTTGCCTTTAGGTTGTTCGTATAATTCCTTGCTTTTTATCAAGGCCCGCATCGCCAATAACAGCAGCGCGGAGCAACAAAAGCCGACCATCGGCGAAAGCAGCAGCGAATAGCCGACTTTGGTCGCCTGCGCCCAATCTACGCCGCTGGTTCCGTCCCGCCCGTGCATGAGGGCATTGGCGATACCGACACCGATGATCGAGCCGATCAGGGTATGGGAAGAAGATGTCGGCAAACCCAGCTTCCAGGTACCGACATTCCAGATAATAGCGGCAATGAGCAGGGCGAAAATCATGGCGAAACCGGCGCTGGAGCCTACCTGCAAAATAAGTTCTACCGGCAACAGGGCAATGATGCCGAAAGCGACGGCGCCGCTCGAAAACAAAACCCCTAAAAAATTAAACAAACCTGACCACAGCACGGCGAAATTGGCGGGGAGCGAGTGCGTGTAAATGACCGTCGCCACTGCGTTTGCCGTGTCGTGAAAACCATTGACGAATTCAAATCCGAGAGCGATAAGCAACGCCACCCCCAAAAGAATATAGGGCAACCAAATAACGGGCCGTCCGCCAACTTCGTTGATGTCGCTCATCAGGCTATAACCGGCGACCAGCAAACCGGAGACGAGCAAGCCAAAAAAAATGATAGCGGTGATTAAGCCTGTTTTGTGGTCAAGTTGGGGACGACTGTCGAACGACGCCGACAGGGATGAAGCGTCGGTATTCATAAAAATCCGGTGTAAATCACCATTTTAGCAGGCAACTATTACAATCATGTGAAATGGTTAAACCTAGAAAAAGCAGTTATTATTGCTCATCAGACAACTGTTTGCTGACAACAGGCGGCAGATTCATGGGCGACTTAATGCGCAGTTGTTTATTGACATTGAACCGGCCAAACACCACTTCGATATCATTGATAGCCACTTTAAATTCTTTAGCCAGAAACCGAACCATGTGATCGGTCGCCCTGCCCGCCACCGGCGAGGCAGTGACGCTCACCTTGAGCTGATTGCCTTTAGCCTTGCCTATGGCATCCTGTTTTGCGCTGGGTTTGCCGAGTATATTAAGCACCAACATATCGCCATCCCAGGCGCAGAAAGAATTCATCACCCATTTTTTGTGCGCCACTTTAGCTCCGTTTAATTTTTCAATTTTTGATAAACATCGGACTGTTTTTGGCTTTTTAAGAACCCAGGAAAATTATTGTCTAAGGCAAACAAATCAAAAAATTTAGTGAACACGAAGGACGAGGGAAAAAATAAATTTTCACGTCCTTCGTGGTGATTTTTTAACGCGTCGTAACGTCAAGTTATGAAATTTTATGCTTTTTGGTTAAGTCTTTCAGGTAAGCCAGAAAGTCATCTTTCAGTTCTTTGTGCAATAGCGCTTGCTCTACAGTTGCGATTAAAAAGCCTAATTTAGAGCCGCAGTCATACCGCTTGCCTTCAAATTCGTAAGCCAACACGGGCTCGTCATTCATCAACTCAGCAATGGCATCCGTTAATTGAATTTCGCCGCCTGCACCGCGTCCGGTCTTTTTGATTTTGTCAAAAATAGCCGGCGTTAAAATATAGCGACCGACTACCGCTAAATTTGAGGGCGCATCTTCAGGTTTGGGTTTTTCAACGATCAATTCGACTTTCGCAGATTTGTCCGTAAACTCGCCGGTTTTTACAATGCCGTAACTGGCCGTTTCCGATGGACTCACTCGTTCAACACCCAGTATGGAGGTGTGTTTTTGCTCATATAATTTAACCATCTGCGCCATGCACCCCCGATCTGCATCTTCGATCATGTCATCGGCCAGTATCACGGCAAAAGGCTCATCACCTATGACCGGTCGGGCGCAATAAACGGCATGCCCCAAACCTAATGCCTCCGCTTGCCGGATAAAAATACAGGACACATGCGGCGGCACTATATCCTGAATCAACTTCAGCATTTCTGTTTTGCCTTTGGCCTCCAGTTCTTTTTCCAGTTCGTAGGCCTTGTCAAAATGATCGGTAATGGCGTTTTTACTACGACCGGTAATAAAAACCATGGTATCAATGCCCGCTGCAACAGCTTCTTCTACAGCATATTGAATCAACGGCTTATCAACAATAGGCAGCATTTCTTTGGGGCTGGCCTTGGTTGCCGGCAAGAAACGCGTGCCTAAACCGGCAACGGGAAAAACGGCTTTGGTAATTATTTTGCTCATGAACTATTTCCTTTGTTTGAATGGGTAAGGTGTAAATCGACCACATTAGATCTTATATGAAATTAAACTCGCCCGTATTGATCGCCAAAACGTACGATATCATCTTCTCCCAGATAACTGCCCGATTGGACTTCGACGATTTCCAAAGGGATAACGCCCGGATTTTCAAGGCAGTGTACGATACCCAGAGGAATATAGGTGGATTCGTTTTCGGTAATTAACAGCTTTTCATCACCTTTGGTCACCAAGGCCGTGCCTTTAACGACCACCCAATGCTCGGCGCGATGATGATGTTTCTGTAAGGATAGTTTACCGCCCGGTTTAACGACTATCCGTTTGGTCTGGTGGCGTTCGCCGGTGTCAACCGAATCATAATGCCCCCAGGGCCGATAGGCCTTTCTGTGTACATCCGCTTCGCTGCGTCCCTGTTCCTTTAGCCGGGCGACAATTTCTTTGACTTCCTGAACCCTGTTTTTAGGTGCAATCATCACTGCATCAGCCGTTTCTATAACGACCAGATCATGAGCGCCGATAACGGCGACCAGTTTATTTTGAGCATGTATAAATGAATTATGGGTGTCGACAGTCAACACATCCCCGCTGATGGCATTGCCGCAGGCGTCTTTATCGGTGACATCCCATAAGGCGGACCATGACCCTACATCATTCCAGTCGGCATCCAGCGGAATAACAACGGCCTTGTCGGTGTTCTCCATAACGGCATAGTCGATAGAATCGGCAGGGCACGTAGAAAACAGTGTTTTATCCAGGCGTACAAAATCCAGATCGACCTTTGCAGCGTTAAGCGCTTGCCGACAAATGGCTAACATTTCCGGATTAAATTTTTCCAATTCGTTCAGGAAAGTTCCGGCTTTGAACGCAAACATGCCGCTATTCCAATAATAATCGCCGCTATCCAGGTAGTGTTTTGCCGTTTCCGCATCGGGTTTTTCAACGAATGCGGCGACATTAAAAGCGGGGCCATGCTGCAAGGTATCACGTTTGATATAGCCATATCCGGTTTCAGGTTCGGTGGGCACTATGCCGAAGGTAACCAGAAACCCCTGCTTTGCCAAGGCTTCCGCCTGAACGATGGCTTTATGAAAAGCGGCCAAATCGGCGATAACATGGTCAGCCGGCAACACCAGCAAGACATCCTCTTCGGACGCGGCGGTTAATGCCGCCATAGCCACGGCGGGCGCTGTGTTTTTGCCCACAGGCTCGAGGATAATGGCGGCGGGTTTTACGCCTATTTCCCATAACTGTTCTGCCATCATAAAACGATGATCTTCATTGCATACGGCAATAGGCGCGTTTAGGCCGTCCAATCCAGCCAGCCTGAGTACGGTTTCCTGAATCATGGTATGACTGGAAACCAGCGGCAGAAATTGTTTGGGATATTGTCCGCGAGAAAGCGGCCAAAGTCTTGTTCCTGANNGTTGCATGAGCAAGTTTACAACATTCTGGACGCTTTCATCCAGGGTTTGTTCGGGGGTATTAACAACCCGCTCGGGTTGTTCCGGCGCTTCGTAGGGCTATCCTATGCCGGTGAAAAAAGGGATTTCTCCTGCATGGTGCCAAACGGTATTGGTGCTTTTTTTATCATTTTGATGGGTGTGAAATTTAAGTTAACGGGTTGCCCTTAAGCGTATTTTTTTGCGAATGCTACAATAAATGTCGATAACTCATCAAGCGGCAGATGATTAATGCCGGCCGCACTTTTACGACCACCCCCGGTAGGAAATGACGAACACAATTCATCCGCCCCGGTTTTATTGATTAATGGCGCCCGGACGCTGATCTGATAGCCGCCTTGCGCATTGTAACTGAGAACGGCATGAGCGCGGGCCGGATTTTGATTGGCGAGTTCGTTACCGAATGCGCCGTTAATTCGTCTAGCCCATGCTTCATCCGGCAAAATATAGACAGCTATGTTCTCAGTCCGGTATTCGGGTTTGATCCGTAAAGCCTGGGTCATATCAGCAGCATACCCCGTTAACAGTTGTTCATGGACGGATGTGTTGTCGGCCATAAAGTCAAAAGGAGACGCGTAGGGCGCTAGTTCCCGGTAGAGCGCATCCGGTGCAAAATGCAAATCGGTGATACTGCCACCATAGCCGTTATAATTGATGCAAACACCCAAGTCTTTGAGTTGATTAAGCCGGTTTGCAGATAATGACAACGGCTGGGCTGCCTGTTCCGCAATGGTTATCAGATTGTCGCCAAAAGCCGCAGTAACAGCCCATGCCCGGTATTTTCCTTTCAGGTATTGATCTATCAATAAACTGGTGCAGGTATTTGCAGCGGTATTGATCAGCGTTTTAAGATTGGGATTTGGCAAAATGTCGCCCGATTCATGATGATCGACATAAAACACCGTTGCGCCTTGCTGGAGAATTCTATCCAGCCCTGTGCGATTTGTTTTTAAGGATATATCCAGCACCGTTACCGCATCATTTTTTTGCACGGACAAGCGTTCCAATAATTGGATGTCCCTTTTTACGCCGGTAACCAACCTGGATTGCGCAGGTTGCGCCAAACGCAACTGCACCAACGCACAAATACCATCTGCATCGCCGTTAAAGACATCAATTTGCATAGCTTTCCCTGATTTTTAGTTTGTGTCTTATTTTACGCGATGAAGAGGGCAATTGAAAAACATCCTGATTAGAAAATCTTTATTGGATGTAGAATGCCGCTAATGAAAACAAAATATTCTGTTATTAATGACAAATCAAGCCCCGTTTGCAAGTTTGCGTTTTTTTTCTGACTCCTTTAGGCGTTTTTTGCCGAACTCCCAAGCTGTTTATCTGGCCATTATTTTAATTGTCAGTTTTGTGCTGATTTATTCCTTATCCAATTTATTGATGCCGGTCTTTGCCTCTATCGTCTTCGCCTATTTACTGGAAGGCTTGGTGGGCAAGGCTGAAAAGTGGGGAATGTCGCGTTTGTCGGCGGTCTACCTGGTGTTTTCAGGTTCTATGACCTGCCTGGGATTTTTACTGTTTTACCTGATGCCGCTGGTTTCACAACAAGCGGTCGAACTGATCCAACATATACCGGAGATCATTAACAGCGCTAAAACCGGCGTCCTGCGCTTGCCGGAAATGTATCCGAAATTGATTTCAGAAAGCAAAATTCAACAGATGATGTTTGCAGTTCAACAAGAGTTGTTAACTTACGGTCAAAATGTGCTGTCGCTGTCGGCAGCATCCGTAGTGGGCATAGTGAGCGCCATGATTTACCTGTTTTTAGTGCCCATGATGGTGTTTTTCTTTTTAAAGGATAAAGCTTTGTTAATTTCCTGGTTTTTGCAGTTTATGCCCAAGGAAAGACATTTAACCGTACGCGTATGGGAAGAGGTTGATACTCAGATTGGTAATTATGTACGCGGTAAGTTTGCTGAAGTATTTATACTCTGGTTTGCCAGCTATGTAACCTTCGCAACGATGGACTTAAATTACGCCATGTTGCTGGCGGTATTGATGGGTGTACAGGCGATTATTCCCTATATAGGCGCAACCTTGGTCACTTTTCCGGTACTCGGCGTCGCTTATTTTGAGTGGGGCTTAAGCGGCGATGACTTCATGTACATGGTGATTGCTTACACCATTATTCAAGCATTAGACGGCGTTGTGCTGGTGCCGGTATTATTTTCCGAGGCAGTCAATTTGCATGCCATCGCAATTATCGTCGCGATTTTATTTTTTGGCGGCTTGTGGGGCTTTTGGGGCGTGTTTTTCGCTATTCCATTGGCGACGGTTGTTAAAGCGGTATTGACAGCCTGGCCAAGGCTGGGCGATAAAGCCCCGGAGGCTTACTTGGAGGCTGTCCGAGAATAGAAAACCTACTGCCGAACAGCTTCAGCGCATTTATTTCCAGCGGNNTTGCCATCAATGGTTTTTGCTCTTTTATAGGCACTCATATTTTTTACATCCAGTGCAGCCAAATCCAAACTTTCACAAATTTTAATGTCCGCTGGCATTGAAGCTTTATTACAATTGAAACTTGGATGACTTTGCTTCACAGCGCCATCAGGAGCCTTCAATTTTGTAGCTACTTTTGTTTTCAACGGCTCAATCTTTTTTATGTTTTGTTCATTAAGCTGAACGTGGTCGACTTCCTTTTGTGCAGGATTAGATAATGAAGCCGTCATAATATCATCAAGAAAATACATCCATCCTTCACTTTTAAACTCAACATATTGCACTTTACCCTCATTAGTAGACTGTACCTTGTACTCAATTTCTTGAGTAAATGTATTACTATCATTTTGAATGCCAAAATCTTTTGCATATTGAGAAATTGTTGTTTCGTGTTCAATATTACGTTTCTTATCAGCATCAGCAAGAATATTTGCAGGTATCGTGACGTGTAATAGTCCGCTGCACAACTCTTTGCCGCTCTTGTGGCTTTGTTTAGCAGGTCTACTATTTTTAACGGCTATTTGAAATTGAGCCAAACTGTCATGAATTTTTGATACTCCAAGCTCAAAAGCACCGCCATAAGCATCAAACTTTTTATTAGCGAATTGTTTTTCAGTTTGCTCAATAATAAGTTTACTAATCAACTTTTCAGTATCTGGCGCTGAGCAACTCTCAACGGGTGTTTTATTATTACAGCCAGACAGCATTAAAGTGATGATAAATAAGAGCGAAAAGTGTTTAATATTCATGGTGAATTACCCCGACCTAAAGGACGGAGCTTCTAACGTCAATAGCACGAGCAAGAACAGAGGATTTACGTCCCTTGACTTGGCTAACAGTGCCTCGGTTAGCAGTACCGGCGATTCCCGCCGCTATCATTCTTTGTGCTTCATTGCGGATATTTTTAGCGGCATTTATATCTCTGTCATGCAGGGAGCCACATTTATCACACCGCCATGAGCGGATATTCAAAGGCATGGAGGATTGAATATGCAAGCAACACGAACAAGCTTTAGAGCTCGGAAAGAAGCGATTGACTTCGATATAGCCTTTGCCTGCTTGTTCAGCCTTGTATTTGAGCATCGTTGTGAGCGATCCCCAGCCCGCATCACTGATGGCCTTAGCCAAGCAATGATTCCTCATCATGCCTTTTACATGCAAATCCTCGACAGCGATAACTTGGCTTTCGTTCACAAGCCGACGGGAAAGTTTATGCAAATAGTCTTTTCTTGCATTGGCTACTTTTTCATGTGCCTTTGCCACTAGAATACGTGCTTTGTTTCTGGTGTTACTGCCTTTCACTTTACGCGAAAGCTTTTGTTGCTTACGTTTCAAATTCTTCTGTGCTTTAGCGACGTGTTTCGGATTATCGAACTTAGAGCCGTCACTGGTGATGGCAAGATGAGTCAAGCCGACATCAATGCCCACTATTTTTCCGTCAAAGGAAATAGCTGGAGCATCCAGTCCGTTCTCGGTCAGGATGGCTGCAAAGTATTTACCTGTGAGCGTCTTGCTGATGGTTACAGTCTTGATCGTTCCAACTATGTCACGATGCACTACGGCTTTGACGTGGCCTATTTTGGGCAGAAACAGCTTGCGGCCTTCAACAATCTTTACGCCTTGCGGGTATTGGATGGACTGCTTGCTGTGTTTACTTTTGAAAGTGGGGTACGCTGCACGACGCTCGAAGAAGTTCACAAAGGCACGAGATAAGTTCAAACAAACTGATTGCAAGACTTGGCTATGAGTTTCACCCAACCAGTCAACCGTTTGTTTAAGTACAGGCAACCTATTATTCAAAGAAAAATGCCCCAACCCTTTACCAGTCTCTTGGTAAGTTTTTTGACTTTCATTGAGGCTGTTATTCCACAACCACCGCGCACAACCGAACGCCTTAGCAGGCTTTTC
>PMJA01000313.1 GCA_003158415.1 Methylobacter sp. | reverse complement strand
TAATTAGTGCTTGAACGGCAATAAATTATTTAATACAAAACAATAAGTTGCGATACAATAAGCCATTGAAAATCAAGTAACAACCTATTGGCGTAGAAAATGCTTAATTCAAGTAACTTACTGATAATTATGTTTATTATTTTCACCGAAAAGGGATTGGCGAAAGCTACCTCCCGGATAAGAGCCGCACATTTGAAATTCTCGTTGGAAAACTCCCGATGAGAAATGTATTTCCGCCCCAAATGAGCATTGGCCAAAGCGATATTGCCGGCATTAAAATAGATGTTTCCTCCCGTGATGACATTCCGGTCATTTTGCTTGGCTTGCAGCACATTTTTACGACCCAGCCATTAAGAGACGCTGTTTTTAAAATACTGGAGGAAGTTGCGCCAACTAAAATGGACGGCGAGGGAACAAAGATTGTTTCAATCAACAAAGGTCGTCCGGGTATGGATCAATGGTCGATTTTGGTTTTAGGAGCGCTGCGCGTAGGATTGAATACGGACTATGATCGCATTCTGGAGCTGGCCAATCAGCATAATACTCTACGTGAAATGCTGGGACTTGGTTGTTTCGATAGCGACAAACGCTATCGTCTGCAAACCTTGAAAGACAATATCAAACTGTTTACGCCAGCAATCATGGAGCGCATCAGTGCAGAGGTCATTCGAGCCGGTTATCAATTACTGGATCTTGATATTCATGCGCTGATCAGAGGACGTTGCGATTCTTTTGTACTAAAAACCAATGTGCATTTTCCAACCGATACCAGTTTGCTATATGACGCGACACGGGTCTTGATCCGGCTCTGTGTTAAATGGGATCAGCAGCATGCGTTGCCAGGATGGCGGCAGCATCAGCATAACCTGCGGCAATTCAAAGCCCTGTACCGCAAACTGCAAAAACTCAAACATTCCACGTCCAAAAATGAAGACATCAAGGCCGCCAAAGCCCTTGAGATCAAACAGGCTTATCAGGATTACATTGATGTTGCAGGGCGCTACCTTGAGCGCACTAAAGCCAGCATTCTGACGTTAAAAAATGACTACAAAATACCGGACGTGCTGCTCACTGACCTGCACACTTTTAGTCTGCATGCCGATCGTCAAATTGACCAGATAAAACGCCGCGCCATTCAAGGCGAAACCATTCCCCATGACGAAAAGGTCTTGTCCTTGTTCCAGCCCCACACCGAATGGATCAGCAAAGGCAAAGCCGGTGTCCCGGTTGAACTGGGCTTGCGGGTCTGCATCATGGAAGACAGTCATGGCTTTATCTTGCACAGCCAAGTTATGCGAAAGACCACCGACGATAAGGTCGCCGTGCCCATGGTTAAAGCCACACAAGAAAAGTTCCCCAGTTTTAATGCGTGTAGTTTTGATAAAGGCTTCCACAGCCCGGCCAATCAAACCGACCTGAAAGCCCTCATTGAACAAGTCGTTTTGCCCAAAAAAGGCAAGCTATNNAAGCTATCCAAAGCCGATCAGGAGCGTGAATACGCACCGGAATTTAAGCAAGCAAAAAAGCAACATTCTGCTGTTGAATCGGCCATTAATGCTTTAGAAGTACACGGACTGGACAAGTGCCTTGATCATGGCATTGACGCTTTCGAGCGTTATGTTGGCTTAGCCGTGTTATCGCGTAACATTCAAAAGCTCGGCACCATCAAACGCGACATGGAACGGCTAAGGCTTTTTAACGAGCAACAAAAACTAGCTGCCTGACGCTTTTTGTTAATAGCTGCAAGGTTATCCACAGGGAAGGTGCGCCTACAATTTGTGATTTGTAGGAATAATTCTGAAAAACTGATGGTAAAGCAGAAAATGAGTCGTTTTTTCCGCCCCTGAAATATTTTTCAAAAAAATATTTCCTGATAGTGAGCTGGTTTTTTTGAAAAGAGGTTTTTTCGTTCAGGCACTATATAAGCATCAATGTACTGGGCGATTTTGCCATTTGTGTAGTACTTTTCCTTCTGGTTCAGCTGGTTGTATTTCATGAGGGCGTTTTTCGTGGGTGAAAATCTAACGTTGAATTGAGGGGCAGGCCGCTTCTGGCCTGTCCCTCTCGAATGTGGGGTTAGGCAACGGTTCAATCACTGAGAACTTTCGCAAGTTCAGTCGCGACGTATTTGATCGTGTTGCCTGCGGTGCTTACAGCCACCTTGTCGGCTAGTGTTGGGCTGAACCGCAACACGCCAGCTTTGGCGATTTTGTGCCAAATGGGCAAAATGACTTTGTGGCCTTCCATTTCTCGCGCCGTGAGTCCATTGAGTTCGTATTGCGGCCAGTTCTTGGCGAAGAACGCAGCAGAAAGGACGACTATTCCATAACGGGAACTTACGAGACCTCGGTCGATCGACTGCCGAAGGCTGTCGCCGACGCGAAGCTCAAACTCGTCATACCAGATACGGAATCCCATTTTTTCGAGTAAGTTAGCAAGGGGACGGACTATGTCTTGCTTGTCTTCTGATGCATGTGAAATGAAGGCATCGTAACCAATGTCCTCGGGTGCAACCTCTGACTGCTCGAAGTCGTTTGCCGACATACGAAGCATGAGGCCGGTATGCATTGAGAAAGCCTCATCGGCTGAACGAAAGTACGACTTGGCATAGAGGTTCATTGGTGTTGAGCCGCCCACAACCCACCACTCTGGATGTTCCGTGTCCGTCGTCGTGACAGAGAGAACAATATCCTCGCGACCAAGGAGATGAAAGCGTTCAGCGAATGAAACTCGCTTAACTTTCGTATGGCCTTGGATCTCGACATATTCCTTTGCCCTCTTGATTAGTTCTTTAATGTTCAGAGCCATAGATTCGTGAGTTGCCTAATGCTAATGTTGAGGGGCGTTTTGCCCATGAGCAGACTACGCAGAAAGGCAGAGACTGATTAACCATGAGCTACGAAAGAGCCTTAGTCAGGTAAGGTACGCATCGCGTACCTTTTCCGATACCGAATATACTGCGGCCTATAATTTATTTCACTTTACTTTATGAAACATCTGTTTCAGCAAGCCAATTCTCAAACCTTAAATCAGGAATCCTTGCAAACTCCCGCACATTATCCGTAACCAATATCGCCTCTAAACTCAACGCATGAGCAGCTATTAACATATCATTGGCCCCAATCACCTGCCCCTGCCGCTCCAAAGAAACACGTAAAGCCGCATAATGCTGACTCACTGCCTCATATTCCAATGGCAAAATATCAATTTCATTCAGCAATAACTCAACTTTCGCCGCTAACGATACCGAACCTTTCTTCTCTATGCCATAACGTAACTCACACGCCACAATCACACTGGTACAAAACGCATCACGCGGCAATTGCCCTATCTTTTGCGCCAAAACACTGTGCGGGCGTTTAATCAACGCAGATAAAATATTGGTGTCCAATAAATAACGGCGCATCAGAAAAAATCTTCTGCGACTGGGGGACAATCGGTAATATCAGGAAAGTCCTGCTCCAAATCACCCCATGAGTCCAGTAACATTTTTAAACTATTTTTTTTAATTGGCTGAATGGATAGATTAGCTTTGAGTTGCATAATAATCTTTTCTAATTCAACTAAAGATTGCTCTGGCAATTCATCAATCTGCCGAATTAAATTTAATTTGTGTTCTGCGATAGTCATAAAAATTTTCTCTTTAAACTCATTCATTAAAACCTTTGCTGATAACTGATAATTTTTAATTACCGCCCAATTAATCAACTCAAAACTTCTAAAACCAATACCACGACCGCGTACCCCAACATTTTCAATGTATAGGCTATCAGATACGCGGTGTGTACCCTAATATAAAATGACAACTGGAATCGATGGGGTCAGAATCGATTTATTTTATGCTGCAAGCGCTGGCGATAACCATAAATCAAGGATTCCGCGATTATATCCGCGCAAAGTATACTATCAACCGCTGGCTCATAAACGCTGAACTCATTCTGGAATGGTCACATGGAATTAATTGCAAAACTGATCCTGTTATCAGTTTTCTTATTGCTTCTGGCTTTAGTTGGTGTGCTTATGCAGGTTGTAGAGAATGAGCCCAAGCTTCATGGTCGAGCCGATTTAACGCCCGAACGGATTGCTCAAGGAAAACACCTTTTTGAAGAGAACGATCCTAGTCGAATAAAGTCCGGTTCTATTGCCAAAGTCACTTTAGGGCAGGAAGAATTGGATTTAGCGGTAAATTATCTGGCCAATCAATATGCCGGTAGCAGTGCGAGATTGGACATTCATAAAGGCCAGTTAATCATCGAAAGCACCGTAAAATTGCCCGCCAACCCCATCGGCCGGTTCTTGAATTTAAAACTTAAACTCAAACAAACAAACAAGCTCCCGCAGATCGACACCTTAATGCTGGGTAAGTTATCTGTTCCCGTTACATTGGCCGACTGGCTGTTAAATTACGGATTATCGAAAATACAACCTTTAGCCGACTGGAAAACATTCGCAGGCATCATTAAAAATGTCGAATTCGACCATCAGCGGGTAATTATTAGTTATCGGTGGCAAAACGATTTGCCTGCCAAATTAAGAGGCATCTTATTGTCCCCCCAGGATCAGCAGCGAATAGAAGCTTATCAACGGCGTTTAACCGAACTGACGCAAACCAGAAAAAGCCGCCTTAATTTAACGGAGTTAACAAAACCACTGTTTCAATTGGCACAGGATCGTAGCAATATCGGCGCTACCGATGCCGAAAACCGCGTGCTGATACTGGTTTTAGCTTTTTACGTCAACCAAAAAGATTTCAACAACATTATTCCCCAATCTAAAATCTGGCCGCATCCTACTTGGCGTACCGTATTATTAAACGAGCGGGATGATTTCCCCAAGCATTATCTGGTCTCTGCGATGTTGGCCGCTTACTCAGGAACGCCGCTGTCGGATGCCGTAGGCTTGTTTAAGGAAATAGAGGATTCGCGGGGAGGCAGCGGCTTTTCGTTTAACGACATTGCCGCAGATCGAGCCGGTACTCGGATGGGTGAATCGGCGGTCAGCAGGCTACGGGCCAAGAAAATCCAGAGGTTAATGGCAACGGCACAGGAACGCGATATGATGCCGGTGACCATCGATTTACCCGAATTTATGCCGGAGGCCGAGTTTAATCGTCGCTTCGGTGGCATAGAGGGTGCGCCGTACAGGCAAATGATGGAAAAAATTGAGCAGCGGGTCGGTGCTTTGCCTGTTAATCAAGATTGATAGTGCTGTAATTTCCAGGACAGCGCTTCACCCGCTTTGAGCGGGGTGATGCTTAGGCCGTTTTCTCCGTAAAAAGCGGGCACTGTCCAACTGTTTTTTTCCAAGGTCACCGTGCCGGTATTTCTGGGCAAGCGGTAAAAATCCGCTCCGTAAAAGCTGGCGAAACCTTCCAGTTTATCTAACGCATCGGCACGTTCAAAGGCTTCTGCGTATAATTCCAGCGCGGCGTGGGCGCTGTAACAACCGGCGCAACCACAGGCGGTTTCTTTTAATGAGGTCAGATGCGGGGCGCTGTCGGTGCCTAAAAAGAATTTTGGGTTGCCGCTGGTTGCGGCGGCAAGCAATGCCAGACGATGCCGTTCGCGCTTGATAATCGGCAGGCAATAATAATGGGGGCGTATGCCGCCCGCGAGCACGGCATTACGGTTGAATAACAAATGCTGCGGGGTGATGGTGGCGGCAATAGTATCGCCTGCCGTTTGCACAAACTGCACGGCTTCGGTGGTGGTGACGTGTTCCAGTACGGTGCGTAAATTGGGGAAGTGTTCGACGATGGCGCGAAGATGGGTGTCGACAAACACCCGTTCGCGGTCGAATATATCGCATTGCTCGTCGGTCACTTCGCCATGTATCAGTAACGGCAGATTATGTTTCTCCATCGCCGCCAGTGCCGGATAAATAGCCGTTATGTCGGCAACACCTGCATCCGAATTGGTGGTGGCGCCCGCCGGATACAATTTAAACGCATAAACGGCGTCAGACTCGGCGGCGGCTTTGATTTCGGCGGCGGTGGTAGCGCCGGTCAAATACAGCGTCATCAACGGCGTGAAATCAACGCCTACCGGAACTGCCCGCAAAATCTCGTCCCGATACGTTAAGGCCTGAGCCACGGTGGTCACGGGCGGCTTAAGATTAGGCATGATAATCGCGCGTGCGAATTGCCGGGCGGTATGTGCCAATACGGTTTTTAAAACCGCGCCGCTGCGTACATGTATGTGCCAGTCATCGGGGCGGGTAATGGTTAATGTTTTCATTGTTGACGCTGTATCTGTAAAATAGCCGGTTATTTTATAGTAAGTGCTTGGAAAAGCTAAATACAGTCCTTATTGTAGTTATTATTTTTTGTTATCGGAGTGGTCAATGCCAATTTACGAATATCAATGTCAATCCTGTGGTCATGAGCACGAAGCCTTACAAAAACTCGGCGCCGACCCTTTGTTGATTTGTCCGGCTTGCACGAAGCCGGAATTAATGAAAAAAATCTCCGCCGCCGGATTCCGTTTAAAAGGCACCGGCTGGTATGAAACCGACTTTAAGAGCGGCGCCAAGAAAAATGTAGCGGGCGAAGCGACGGCAGCGCCCAGTGCCCCCAAAGCCGACAACTGCGTCGGCTGTAAAAACAATTAATAAATAGCCAACTTCTACCTTAACTAAAATACACAGGGAAAATTATGCGTACCCACAAGTGCGGAGAATTAAATACACAACAGCTAGGCGAAACCGTTTCAATTTGTGGTTGGGTACACAGACGCCGTGACCACGGTGGCGTTATTTTTATTGACCTGCGGGATCGCGCAGGTCTGGTGCAGGTCGTGGTGGATCCTGATGTCGCCGAAACGTTCGCCATTGCCGAACAGGTGCGCAGTGAATATGTCTTAAAAATCACAGGCATCGTCCGTGACCGCCCCGCAGGCACCATCAACGCTAATATGCACTCCGGCGCTATTGAACTGCTGGCTAAAGACATCGAAGTCCTAAATGAATCCGAAACTCCGCCGTTCCCGATAGAAAGCGATATAGAAGTTAACGAAGAGCTGCGTTTGCGCTATCGTTATATCGACTTGCGTCGCACCGCGATGCAGGAAAAAATGAAAGTGCGCCGAGATGTGACGCGGGTGTTGAGAAACTTCCTGGATGATAACGAGTTTTTTGAAATTGAAACGCCTTACCTGACCAAGGCCACGCCCGAAGGCGCGCGCGATTACATCGTGCCCAGCCGCACGCACGAAAACTCTTTTTTCGCCCTGCCGCAATCACCGCAATTGTATAAACAAATGTTGATGATCGCCGGTATGGATCGGTATTATCAAGTCGTGCGTTGTTTCCGCGACGAAGACTTACGCGCCGACAGGCAGCCCGAATTTACCCAGTTGGATATAGAAACGTCGTTCATGGATGAAAACGAAATTATGGAGATCATGGAAGAAATGATCCGCCAGCTGTTCGCCAAAGTGATTAATGTCGAGTTGGACGCCAAATTCCCTCGCATAAGCTACCAGGAAGCCATCTCACGCTACGGTATCGATCGCCCCGATTTGCGGATACCGCTGGAATTGGTCGATATAGCCGACGATATGAAAACGGTCGATTTTAAAGTTTTCTCCGCGCCCGCCAATGATCCTAAAGGCCGCGTAGTCGCCATGCGCGTACCTAACGCCGGTGATTTAAGCCGCAAAGACATCGATGAACTGACCAAGTTTGTCAGTATTTACGGCGCCAAGGGCTTGGCTTACATTAAAGTCAACGATCTGGAAGCCGGGATAGACGGCCTACAATCGCCCATCGTTAAATTCGCCCCAGCCGAAGTCTGGGCCAGTGTATTGGCTAAAACCGGCGCACAAACCGGCGATTTAATCTTCTTTGGCGCGGATAAGGCCAGCATCGTTAATGAAGCGATGGGCGCATTGCGCGTCAAACTGGGCAACGACCTTAACTTGCTGCAAGGTGCATGGAAGCCAGTTTGGGTAATCGATTTCCCGATGTTCGACTGGGATGAAAAAAGCGGGCGATTTAACGCCATCCATCACCCTTTCACCGCGCCCAGTTGCTCGGTCGAAGAGCTGGTAGCTAATCCGGGAGCGGCCTTATCACGCGCTTACGATTTGGTGTTAAACGGCACCGAAGTCGGCGGCGGCTCCATTCGTATCAACCGCACATCCATGCAGCAAACCGTGTTTGAAATTTTGGGTATAGGTGAAGACGAGGCCAGGGAAAAATTCGGCTTCCTGCTGGATGCCTTGAAATACGGCGCGCCGCCTCATGGCGGTTTGGCTTTCGGCTTGGATCGTCTGGTCATGTTGATGACCGGCTCGACGTCTATTCGTGATGTGATCGCATTCCCTAAAACCCAATCGGCCGCCTGTCCGTTAGTCAGCGCCCCTGCGGTGGTGACCGACGAGCAATTGAAGGAATTAGGTATACGCCTGCTTAAACCTGCCGGGAAAGAGAAAGTTAAACAGGATTAAGCTTTTTGCGCGTTTCCCACTTTGACTTTAACAGATATAGGGACCGAAGCTGGTAAAGCGACATTTGAAATACCCTCACCCTAACCTTCTCCCAAAGGGAGAGGGGACTTTGTGTCGCCTTACCAACTTCGGACTCTATACGCTGAAATTTAACAATGCAAGGAGCGGTGTTGCAAAAGCAGCTGTTTGAAAACCAGCGGGTCTTTTTGCTGGATTAAGTCGCCGGGTCGGGGATAGAGTTGGTGTTCCAATCGGGATAGCCAGAAACGTAACGCGGCGGCTCTGAGCAGGGTTTGCCAGTGTTGTTTTTCTGTGGGTGTAAAAGGTCTCAGGCTTTCATACGCCAACAGCAGGGCGGCCATTTTATCGGGATTAATGACCCCGTTTTCACAGCACCAGTCATTGGCGGTAATCGCAACATCAAACAGCAAGGCGCCGGTGCAGGCGCTGTAAAAATCCAGTAGGCCGCTGAGCCGGTTACCGACAAACAGGACATTATCCCTGAACAAGTCGGCATGTATCACGCCTAGCGGAAGATCGTCCGACGTGTTTGCGGCTTGAAAGCTCAGTTCGTCGTTAATCAGTGTGCGATCGGCAGCCGATAAGCGGGCGTCGATTTTAGTCACCAGCGATATGCACCCATTCAGGTCATAGTCGTTGGTGATTGGGAAAGTGTAGTTTTGCGTGCAGCGATGTAGATTGGCCAATTGCCTGCCGATTTCCCGGCACTGTAGAATGGATGGCGATGTGCTTGCCGTGCCCGATAGACGCTTGAATACGGCGGCGGGCTTATTGTTAAGTTCGCGTAATACCTGGGCTTGAAGATCCGGTTGAGGTTCGGGGCAGGGGATAGCGTGTTCGACCAGATGCGACAGCAACTTGATGATATGCGGCAGCTCACCGGCAGTCAGTGTCTCAAACAAGGTTAAGACAAAACCGCCCTGAGTGGTTGCTACGAAATAATTGGTATTGTTAATGCCGTCTTCTATGCCCTCAAAACTGATGACCTCGCCGAGGGCGTAGGCGCTAAAGAATTGATCGAGTTGCGCTCGGCTTACTTGAGTATAGACTGACACCGGTCAGGCTACTTCCATTCCCATATTTTCCACATATTGATATTGCTGCCTCTGTCTAGGTCATTGGTGCGCACATCCATTCTGCCGTCGCCGTCGTTATCAATGAAATAATAAGGGGGGCCTATATCCGGTATGACTTTAATCATATAAAGCCTACCGCTACGGCGATATTCTTGTATGGTATCTTTACCTTTGCGAATAATGGTAATGTCGGGTTCCAGCGTTTCTCCGCTTTGCACGGGCAAAGGCAGTTCGGGCTGTTCAGGAACAGCTTCAAGCTTGGGTGGTGGCTCGTCAGCAGCAAATGCCGGGAAAGCAAGAAAACTCAGGAGAATAAAACGACGCATGGTAAAGGCTCTTTCATAGTAGAAACTGGGCGCTATCTTATTACAGTTTTTACCGGTGTGCTTGACTAATAGTCGGTAAGGGATCAAAAGCTTTTTGACGGCTTGGTTTGGGACTTGAATTATGGGCAAGCGGGGCTGTATTCAATAGCCGGTAGGTTATAATGTCAGTTTTAAAAGGTATCTAACAGATGAAAAGACTCATTGAAACTCGAATAGTAAATCCTTTACTTCAAAAATACGGTATACCGGCCTACAAAACCCCTGGATCGGCGGGAATGGATCTTGTTGCCTGCATTGAGGAGGCGGTAGTGATTGCCGGGGGTAAAAATAAACTGATAGGCACAGGTTTGGCGGTCAATATTCAAGATCCCGGTTTAGTCGCAGTGGTTGCAAGTCGTAGCGGGCTGTGCTTGAATAATCAAATCCGGGTGGGGCAGGGCTTAGGTATTATTGATGCCGATTATCACGGTGAAATAGGGGTTATTTTGCACAATGACGGCCTGGATGATTATGTTGTCCAGCCGGGAGAAAGGATTGCACAATTACTGTTTATGCCGGTAGTTCAAGTTGCTTTGAAATTGGTTGCGGAATTTACCACGATGACCGATAGAGGGGCGGGTGGCTTTGGTCATACGGGGCGTCATTAGATTCACCAATTAAACACAGTAACTACTCAGCAGACGCTGATTTTATAAGTATTATTCATTAAGTGGAAAGTCAGAAAATGATGCAGAAAAGAACAGCTTACCAAATAGCCGATGTCCTGATTGAAGCATTGCCCTATATTCAGCGCTTTAAGGGTAAAACTGTGGTGGTTAAATTTGGCGGTAATGCGATGGTTGATGAAGCGCTCAAACATAGTTTTGCCCGGGATATCGTCTTGATGAAGCTGGTGGGTTTGAATCCGATAGTCGTTCATGGCGGCGGCCCTCAAATTGGCCAATTGTTGACGAAGCTGGGGAAAACAACGGGTTTTGTTGACGGTATGCGCATTACGGACAGCGAGACTATGGATGTGGTTGAGATGGTGCTGGGCGGACTGGTGAACAAGGAAATTGTTAATTTAATCAATAGAAACGGCGGTAAAGCAGTCGGTTTAACCGGAAAAGACGGCGATTTTATCCGGGCTAAAAAAATTAATCTGAAAAAATCAGCGCTTGATGCGGATGCGTCGGAAATCATCGATTTAGGTCATGTCGGAGAAGTGAGCAGCATCGATCCGGCTGTTGTTGACATGCTGGGGCGCAGTGATTTTATTCCGGTGATTGCCCCTATCGGGGTTGACGATGATGGAAGATCCTATAATATCAATGCCGACCTCGTTGCCGGCAAGATTGCCGAAGTGCTAAAAGCCGAAAAGTTGATTTTGTTGACCAATACTGCCGGCATACTCGATAAACAGGACAATCTGTTGACGGGACTGTCCATCAAGGACGTTGATGATTTGATTGCAGACGGCACCATTTCTGGCGGCATGATCCCCAAAACCCGTTGCGCGACGGATGCACTGAAAGGCGGGGTGTCCAGTGTGCATATTATCGACGGACGCGTGGAACATGCGGTGCTGCTGGAGCTTTTTACCGATCAGGGCGTGGGCACTTTACTGCTGAGAGCGGCTCGTGACAAGGTGTCATTAATATAGGCTCTGAACGAAGACCGTATGGCTTTGATTCTAGGGCTGGCGCATAATGCTTCGCCGCTTAATGAATCGCGGCAGTGGATGTCCAGAAAAAGCTGATAGTCGTTCTCGTTAATGGCGAGTTTCGATAACGACAAACTGATGTCGGTATCCTTGGGCGGCGGACGGTTCATAATCAGTTTTTCGTTATAAACATCGGCTTCAGTCGTGGAGTAGATATTGACAAAAGTACGTCCAATCTCCCATGCCTTGTTACATTGGAAATCATTTTCACAATAAAATAAGCCCAGTTCATTCGCTTCCTGGATGCTGGGTATTTTTGCCCTGGGCTCAAGATCTTTTGTAGTGTGAGTCAAATATAAAAATCGGGCGATATCGGCGTCATCTATTTCTTTAACTTGACGTTCTTTTTCAATGTGGGCGTTTAGCAGACTTTGAGATTGTTGAATCTGGTTTTGGCTGGACATGATTTCATCAAGCAGATTCTTAGGGACGGGTTGTGCGTCGCGCTCAAAAACAGCCGCTTCTTTTTGTTGATTGTTAAGCTGTTCAGTCAGGCGATTTAAACTGCCTATAAGTACATTTCTTTGATTATCGAGTATTGCCATTTTTGCATGTATAGACAAGAGTATGTCTTCTTTTGAGTGAAACGAACTCAATAAAGCCTTGTCATGAATTTTCTGGCTGGCAATCAATTTTTCCTGTTGTTTACGGAGTTCTTCCAGGCGTTTATCCTGCTCCAGCTGTTCCTTGGTCTTGGCCTGTTCCGTCACTTCCAGCACTTTACCGGTTTTACTTAGCTCAGCATGGCTATGCTGAGCCTGTTCCGGTGGCACCTGATCAGAGAAATAGATCCCGCCGTGTTCATCTGTCCATCGGTACATTTTTTTTGCACAGACAGCCGGGCTGTCAAGCAGGCAAAGCAGGCCGACTAAAAAAAGCAGGATTTGAACAATACGGACTGGCATAAGCGTATCACTCAGTTTTTATGACGGTGGATATAGCCCCCCCGGTACGCGGCAGCGTACACCGGCGAAACCAGAATTTGCGGCTTAACCGATTAAACCGGCCAATTCATGCAGCGGCGGCAACAAAACCATTTTTGCCAGTTGCAACAGCAACAGGGCCGCCAACGGTGATAAATCTATGCCACCCAGGTTGGGAATAATCCGCCGGCAAAGATCAAGTAAAGGTTCTGTCAGGGTGGCTAAAATTGAGGCCGCTGCATTAAAAGTCCCTGGATTCATCCAGCTGAGCAGTGCTCTGGCGAATACCGCAAATACCAAGACATTAATCAGTAAAGAGATGAGTTGGGTAAACGATAAAATAGCCAATGCGCCGATGTTGATAGTGACGCCTTTCAGCAGCAAGATGGAAAAATCGGCCAGCATTTGCAAACTGAGCACAAGAACCAGCGACGAGGTATCAATTCTCCCGATAGACGGTACAAAACGGCGCAGGATTCTTAAGGGCGGATGGGTCGCCTTGACCAGAAATTGAGAGATAGGGTTGTAAAAGTCAGCGCCGCACCATTGCAATAAAAAGCGCAACAATATCGCCAGTATGTAGAGGGAAAACAGGCTGTCGATTAGAAAAATAATCGGGTCGGTCATGTAAGTGGAGCCCATTAGCTATTCTCCGATTGCTTGGACATTTCAATAGAACGGTCTCGCGCCGCGTGTAGCGCTTTTGAAACCAGCCCGGTAAACCCGCCTTGCTCAAAAGTGGCTATGGCTTGTTGCGTAGTGCCGCCGGGCGATGTGACCCGTTTGCGTAATTGTTCGGGCGACTCAGATGATTCCAGCGCTATTTTAGCAGCGCCCAATGCGGTTTGCTGAACTAATAAACGGGCCGTTACTTCGTTTAAACCTAATTCCAACGCGGCTTTTTCCATCGCTTCCATGAGTAGAAAATAATAGGCTGGGCCGCTGCCGGAAACGGCGGTAACGGCGTCCAGCTCGCTTTCATCTTTAACCCAAAGCGCAATGCCGACGGAACGCATAATATTTTCAGCCAAGTTGCGTTGTTCTGGGGTTACCGAGGTATTGGCGTGCAGCGCCGTAGCCCCTGTCAGCACCAGCGCGGGTGTGTTGGGCATACAGCGGACTATGGCGGTATCAGCGCCTAGCCATTGGCTCAGACTGTGCTGGCTAATGCCTGCGGCAATAGAAACAACTAGCGTTTTTTTTTGTCTGATTAACGGGGCGGCGCTTTTTGCGACAGTGCTCAGTGTTTGCGGTTTAACGGCCAGTACGATGACATCCACTTCATTAATGACCGTATCATTGCTCGCCGAGGTATGCACATTAAGATTTTTCGCCAGCGCTGTCAGAGTATCCGGGTTAATGTCGGATACCCAAAGATGCTGGGGAGAATGGCCGCTGGCAATTAATCCGCTGATCAGGCTTGATGCCATATTGCCGCCGCCGATAAAACCAATTTTTTGTATATTCATTTTTGACTAGTGTAGGTGATGTTAGGGGTATTTTACCTTATATGAGGGCAGAGCCAACAATCACAAGATTTTTCCTATAAAATGCGTCACTACGATAATTTTTACATGTTTAGAGCGATAAGCCTAGAAACTGCGGTTTTTAAGATAAACAAAGCTGATGATAGAAACGATTTATATAGAAGAAGCCGTCTTGCAGCACCCGCGCGTGGCCGAAATTGTAGCGCGATTTCCGAATGCCCGGAAAATCAGCTGCGGCCGCTACGGCGAAGTTTTCAATCCCAAAGCGCAAAATTTTCGGCTGCAAAAACAAAAACCGGCCCTGATCCTGGCCGAAAAATACAAGCATTTCACCATGTCGGCTCCCGCAGGTTACGGCATAGGGGCAAACCGAAATTATTATTTTTCGCACATGCTCAATTGCCTGTACGATTGCCGGTACTGTTTTTTACAAGGTATGTATCAATCCGCCAATTATGTGCTGTTTGTCAATTATGAAGATTTCCAGGACGAAATCAGGCAACGCTGCGCCGATACGTCGGCCGAAGCGGTGCATTTTTTCTCAGGCTATGATTGCGATAGCCTGGCTTTGGAGCCGGTCACCGGCTTTGCCGGGCAATTCTTGCCGTTTTTTGAACAAATTCCCAATGCCTGGTTGGAATTAAGAACCAAAAGCACCCAGGTCAGAAGCCTGTTGAATCGTGAGCCTTGGCCCCGCTGCATCGTCGCATTCAGTTTGAATCCCGAGGAGATCGCTAAAAAAGTGGAGGCTAAAGCGCCTACGCTGGCGCGTCGCCTGGATGCGCTAGTTAAATTACAGGCACAGGGCTGGCAGATAGGCCTGCGTTTTGACCCGATGATATACCAGACCGGCTACCAACAACAGTACCGGCAATTATTCGAGCAGGTATTTTCTATGATTAATATCGAACAACTGCATTCGGTCAGTCTGGGAGCGTTCCGGTTGCCGGAGAAATTCTTTAAAAAAATGAACAAACTATATCCCGAAGAGCGCTTGTTTGCAGGCCCCTTGGTTAATCAACAGGGCATGGTTTCCTACAGACAGGAACTGGAGCAGGAAATGACGCAGTATTGCACCGAACAATTATTACGTTTTATTCCTAGGCCTAAATTTTTCCCATGCACACTTTAAAACGCACGGTTCTGGTGACGGGCGCAAGCTCCGGTATAGGCCGGGCCGTCGCCCAACACTTATTGCAACAGGGGCACACGGTTATTGGCGTGTCGCGCGATTGCCGCAAGTTTACCCGGACTATGGATAATTTCAGCTCAATGCAGATGGATTTAAGCCGGTTAAACGACATCCCCCAACAAATCCGGCAATTACAGCAGCGCTGCCCGGAAATCGATGCCGTGGTTTTTTCGGCTGGAATGGGGCGGTTCGGTTCGGTGGAAGAGTTTTCCTATCCGCAAATCGAAGCCTTGATGACGATCAATTTCACCAGCCAAGTGTTTTTGACCAAGGCCTTGTTGCCGACTTTAAAGCGCAAAGCCTACAGTGATTTAATTTATATCGGTTCCGAGGCGGCATTGAAAGGCAGTCGTAAAGGCGCGCTTTATTGCGCGAGCAAGTTTGCCCTGCGTGGGTTTACCCAGGCGTTGCGGGAAGAGTGCGCCAATAGTAACGTGCGGGTTTGTCTGATTAACCCAGGCATGGTGAAAACGGCCTTTTTTGATCAGCTGGCTTTTGAGCCGGGCGACCACGAAAGCAACGCCATTTTGCCGGACGATGTCGCGGAAGCAGTCGCCTATGTGCTGGGGTCGCGGGCGCTTATGGTGATTGATGAAATCAATCTGAGTCCGTTGAACAAGGTGGTAAAGTTTAAAAATAAAGGTTCCCTACGCCCAGACATTACTCCTGCCTGATGTTTTTGAGTATTTCTTCCAATGGCACTAGGTTCATCGTCATTCTGAATAACACGGCATTATTCTGCAACAGGCCGTAACAATGATACGTCCTCAGCTTGATATGGGTCTGGTTCAAGGTGTTATCAGACGATTCAGGTAGTTGTTTGACGAGTATATGCAGGCAGTCATCATTGCTGAGACGGCTTAAATATAGCCGGTCTATGGAAATTTCATGAGAGGTGTAAACCATGGGGTTGAGCTTGAAGTCATGATTTTCCAGCTGCGCTTTTTCCAGTAAGGCGCCGGAGCTGAGGCTGCAAGGGAATATTTCCGGGTAATGGGCAATATGCGCTAATTCATCGAAATAGTCGGATTGTTCGGCTAAAGACCCGGACAGGAAATTTTTAACGGAACCGTTGTTCATATATTTCCGTTTCAGAAAATAATCCGTGCCGGGCACGGTAGTTCGATCCTGAATTTCGTTAAGGTCGGGCAGGCTGTCAAATGTTGTATCAGCCAAAAACAGCGGCACTTGGGTTTCCTTTTTAAAGCCTAGCAACACAGTTTTGCCGTCCGACTTCATGGCAATGCGATTACCGATAGTCAGGCTGGGTATAGTTTTGATCAGTGTCTTTTTAATGTCCAGATAGACGGGCACTCGAGGACGGACGGCATTAACAAAGGTAATTTGGTAATTACTGAAACGCAGATTGTTTTCGGCAATCACCTGATCTTCACGATGCGCTTCCCGGTACAGGCGAATTTGATCTTCAATCAGGGTATTGAGTTGATAGCCCAGAACGATAGGGCCTTTGAACGGGTTATGGGTAATCTGTAACCATTTATGTTTGTCATGAAATAAATTAAAGTCATCGGAAGCGTTACGCGCCACTTCTATATGAATTTGGTCGAATGTAAATGGCTGATTATTCATTTTTTAGGCTCAAGGGGCGTTGGATAGCCAATATTAACATCGTCAACACCGCTATCGCTCATATCGATTATTTTGCCATAATACGTCAGTTTACAATATCACTATAAGAATTTAGACGTTGTTTAAAAACATGAAGGCTGATGGTTTCCATGCACATTCTTTAGGAACNNGGAGAGGGAGTAAGATGTCGAAGTTATTTCATGCACGTTCCTTTGCTGTGCTTGCTAATTACAAAAAGCCGGGGTGTGGAATCCCTGTTTCCTACGCTGTAAAAAATGCGGACATCAAACTGTTTCGGATCCAGTTGTTTGCACCAATCGTCAACCTGCCCGGTTTCCACGTCGCCGCCCGAATGACCGGAATAAGCCATAACCGTGATAATGCCGTCGTCGGCCAGCAGCCCACAGGCAACGGTTAATGCGGTCAATGTGGATGCGGTTTGGGTGATAATGCTTTTATCGCCGCCCGGCAGATAGCCCAGATTGAACATGATGGCGCTGATGTTGCCGTGATGTTGTTTTGGGATTTTTTCGTCCATAAGCGCATGGCTGGCCTGTATTAAGGTCAGGCATTCCGACGTTACTTTCATCGACGTTAAAGCGATGGCTGATTGTTGAATATCAAAACCGAAAACCCGGCCTGATGGGCTGACTTGTTCCACTAGAAATGCTGTGTCGTGACCATTGCCGACCGTTGCATCGACGGCAATATCGCCGGGATGTAACGCCTCGCTGATGAGGTTATGGGCGACGTTAACCAGGGAAATGTGTTGCATAATGGCGTTCAATATTGGAGATGGGTGGCGTGTTTGTTAATAAGGCATCGGCAAATTGCCTACAAAACCAGGGAATCTGCAAGCTGCCTTTAGCGCCAAAGCCGTTGAAAATAGCGAGTTGCGGGTGGTGCGGATGATGGCCTAGAAACGGTTGCTTGTCCAGGGTACAGGGCCGGATTTGGGCTTGATGATTAATCAGGATTGCTTGCGTTAAATCAACCGGTATGGTTTTGAGTGCATTTAACAACGCATTCTTACCGAACTCGGTGGGCTTTGTATCCAGGTTTTCCCGGTCGAAGGTCGCGCCGACACGGATGTGCCGACTGTCCAAAGGAATTAACCAGTCGCCGAAATTCATGATGTTATCGGGTAACGAGCTTTGATGTTGCAGGGTTAAAATTTCGCCTTTGACCGGTTGAAACGGCAGCCAGGAAAACCAGGGGTTCTTCGTGGCCTGATGGCCTTCACAGAAA
>PMJA01000197.1 GCA_003158415.1 Methylobacter sp. | reverse complement strand
GTTATTGCCATGGGCGGCTCTATCGTCGTACTCTTTCTGTTGCCTTGGCTGGATCGTTGTCCCGTTAAATCAATCCGTTATCGCGGCGGCATTTTCAAAAAGGCCTTGTTGTTGTTTGTCATCAGTTTTATCGCATTTGGTTATTTGGGCACGCAACCAGTCACACCGATAGCGACCATCCTGGCCCGACTTTTCACCACAATTTATTTTGGCTTTTTCCTGTTAATGCCTATCTACACCCGCTGGGAAAAAACAAAACCGGTGCCCAAAAGCTTGACCAAAGTACATAGCCTTGAGGAGCAATTACATACCCTGGAGGAGCAACTGCCTGCGTTGATTGCAGAAATCACCGAATTAAAACCTGTGACTGCTGAAATTGGTCATCCTGCCTTTAAAGGCTCTTTTTTTACCAGAAGACCTAATACGGAAGGCATGATTAACGTTATCAGTCGGTTAGCAAAAAAAGCAAAAGGGAGCCTGGATTGATATGAAAAATTTACTCGCATTACTTTTATTACTAACGCTGTCTTTTGGGGTTGTCGCCTCGGAAGGGATAGAGCTGCAAAAGGCGAAGATCGATCTCTCCGATAATGATTCATTGCAACGTGGCGCGCAACATTTTGTAACCTATTGTTTGGGCTGTCACTCCGCCAAACATATTCGTTATTTGCGCATCGCCATTGATGTGGGTGCAGATCCGCAGAAAGTGTTAAAAGATATTGCGCCTGAAGGCGCCAGTATCTATGACCAACTCCACAGCGCCATGAACAAGCATGATGCGGAAAAATGGTTTGGCACACAACCGCCCGACTTGTCGTTAATTGCCAGATCGCGTGGTGCGGATTGGTTGTACAGCTACTTAAAAAGCTATTATACCGACGACACCAAACCGTTGGGTGTAAACAATCTGGTTTTCAAAGATACCGCCATGCCTAACCCGCTTTGGCAATTACAAGGGGAGCAGACTGCTGAAACCAGAAGAACAATATGGGGTGAATATACCAAGTTGGTGATTGAAGAGCCGGGGCTTTTATCCGAAAAAGAGTTTGATCTTTTCGTCAATGACTTAGTTAATTTTCTGGTCTATGTCGGTGAACCCGTGCAACTGGAAAGACAACGTCTCGGCAAATATGTGATATTTTTCTTATTGATGTTCCTGGTAATTGCCTATCTGTTGAAAAAAGAATATTGGAAAGATGTCCATTAAAAAATAATAATTCTTAACTATAAGAAAACAGGGATGTTTTCTTGCAGCTTGCATCATCAATTCTAAATCACGCCAACGCCAAAAACCTGACCTTTTATGCTACAATGACCCTTTTTACCGCCCTATAAGTCCCAAGAGGTTGTTATTCGTGGCAAATATTATTACCCGTAAATCTGTAATGACGCTTTTTTCATCGCCAACCTGTGCAATGAGCCATTGCGCCCGCTTTGTTTTGCACGAAAAAGGGGTTGCCGCAGACATAGAATATTATGACCCGACCGATCCTCCTGAGGATTTACTTGAGCTTAATCCTAACGGCACATCGCCGACATTGATAGAACGTGATCTGGTTCTTTACGACTCGCGTATTATCATGGAATACCTGGATGAGCGCTTCCCGCACCCGCCTTTACATCAAATGGACCCGGTTTCACGCGCAAATGCCAGAATGCTGATTAAACGGATAGATCAGGATTGGTATCAATTGTTAGATGAAATATTGTTTTCAGGCGAGAAAAAATCAGCGCGCGCCAAAAAAATGCTCAGAGAAAGCCTACTCTCTGCAGCGCCCATTTTTGCCGCCCGCCCTTATTTCATGAGTGATGAGTTTTCGCTAATCGATTGCGTTATTGCCCCCTTATTATGGCGATTACCCAGCATTGGCATTGATGTATCGACTCCGAATGAAGTTATCACTAATTACGCCCAGCGACTATTCAAACGGCCTGCATTCAAGCGCAGCCTGAGTGAAGCTGAAAAAGAAATGGCCGAGCCTTTAAAATAATCAGAAAAATGACCTCCTTAAAGCCCTATTTAATCCGCTCAATTTATGACTGGATTATTGATAACGACCTGACACCGCATCTGCTGGTCGATGCAGAAAACAACCAAGCTATTTTGCCGCAACAATTTATTGAGGACGGCAAGATTGTGTTAAATATCAGGCCGCAAGCCATACAACGACTGACTCTTGGCAACGAAGAAATTCAATTCAATGCCCGGTTTAGCGGCAGACCCATGAGCATTGTCGTACCCATAACCGCCGTGATGGCAATCTATGCTAAAGAAAACGGCAAAGGCATGATCTTCGATCAGGAAGATGAAGAGTCCGATAAAACACCACCAGAAAATAAACCGCCAACAAGACCCACTTTACGTGTAGTAAAATAACGCGATGAATGGTTTGCTATAGCCGTTTTCCTCTGGCGATCTTCATCTATTGATACCGCTCAGCGTTAAATCGATATGACCGGCTTAGGACTTTTCTGCTGAAAGCGCCTCGGCATTACGTTTAACCAGTCCGTCAATGACGGCGTTTAGCGAACCTTGGGTTTGAATTTCATCGTCAAAAGTTGAACGGTAATTGGTTACTAAACTGACACCATCAATCAAAATATCGTAGACTTTCCAGTCGCCATTAGTCAGGAACATTCGGTAAGTGACATCAATAGGTTGTTTATGAGGCTGTATAACATTGGTTTTTACGAGGGCTTTTGTGGGTTCATTTGACGCATCAAGGGGCAGAAAACGCATAGACCAGTTGTTATACTCTACAAACGCCCTGGAATAGGTTCTTACCAACAGTGTCTGAAATTCATGTTTAAACCGCCCCTGTTCTTCAGGTGTTGCTGTTTTCCAGTGTTTTCCCAAAACTAACGGTGCAATTTTATCGAAATCCGTATGGGGATAAATAACGCCATTAACAAACTGTGTCACTTGAACAAAGTCTTTAGTAAAGGATTTATCCTGTAGTTTTTGTTGCAATTCCGACGAAATATTTTGTATAACTTGCTGTGGGGGCTGTAAATCCTCCGCGTTTCCTTTAGTCGCGGTCATTAAACTGAGCAATAGTGTAAATAAACCCACTATTGCATAATGTTTAGTTCGGTTTTTCATAATTATTTCCCTCTTTATTTTTTATGGACAGTAATAGTCAGTACGCCGTTATGGTAATCCATTTTTAATTTAGTGGCATCAAAAAGAAAGCTTCTGAATTATCCTGCGTAAAGAGGCATTAATCGTCCATGATTAATTAATTAAACACATTTACAAATGAGATTAGCTTCTTATATTTAGAAGCTCGCCTTACTACACTATAAATTCCTGTTCCGCCGCAAACCAGTCCTCCATTTCATGCCCCGGTTCAAACCCCCTGCTTTCAGCCTTATAATAGGCAAGTTCAGCAATTTTGGCATCACGATTCGGCAGATAGATAGTATCGCCGAACCCTGCAATTTCTGGATTGATGTCATCTTTAACTTGTTTAACTGTTGTAGCCATTTTTCACCTCCACTATTGATAAAAATTTCAGTTGGCTTTATACCTTTTGAATAACACATGGCAAAAAGTCAACTTCGGTCATTTGAGCACAATACGGCAAGAGAAAGTATTAGTATAAATACCTAGAAAACCAGATAATGGCTCCAAAACTTTGATTGGAACTTATATGATATAAGGCTTGCCTATATGGTTTCTTTTGAAAAAATCTTCCATGATCTCTTAACCTGGGCATTCAACAACATCATGGCGTATCCCTCTATCTCTTGATGTATTTGTATGTACCAATAAACTATGCGTAATTATCTATTTTTCTTCCGCCTTATCCTTGCCACCAGCCCACTTTTGTTGAGCCTTGGTTGCAACGGCCTCTGGAAAGAGCCACCCCTGGATAACCTTACGACCGATGCGATAGGCTTGTTGCAAGACGACTTGGCCGGCCCCGGCTTACAGCAGGTTGATTCCACACGGATCGAAGTGCTGAATGAAGATGAAAGTTTGGAAGTCATGCTGTATAGACCCGTCCATCCGCAAACACCGGCGCCTGGCTATTGTTTTCTTGCCAGGCCGCATGGCCACAGACGACCAGTATGAAAGCTATGCCCGCGCGCTCGCCTCCCGTGGCTTTATTGTGGCCGTGCGCTGTTGGTATTCGCTATTCAGAAGCGACCTCGAACTGGCCCACGATACGAAAGTAATCGCCGATTGGTTGGTTCTCGCTCAAGGGGGCGAACCGGGTAAAATCGGTATCGTCGGCCATTTAAGCAGGAATAATGATGCGGTGCTTGCCGCCGCCCAATACGGTGGATTTGCCGTCGTGGTGGCCATTGATCCCGACGGCAACGTCTCGGTGGTGCATGGCCCGATTGCCGACTTGAAGGCCCCATTACTGTTGATCGGCGCGGAAGTCGCTTGGCGTGCATCCAGCGTCTGCGCGCCGCTGGCGACTAATTACCTGCGTTTTTTCGAGCAGGCGCCAACTGGAACGGTCGAACTGGCGCGTAGACCCTTTCATATTGATGCAATGGTCATTTTGCCAGACCATATTCACGCATTATGGACATTGCCACCCGACGATGCCGAATATTCGATTCGATGGCGAAACATCAAACGTTCATTCACCCAACACACGAACCCTCCAAGCGTCCCACCGTGTTTGGCAGCCGTCAACGCAAAGGCGAACAAGCGATATGGCAACGCCGATTCTGGGAACATCGCATTCGTACCGAATGCGAGTAGGTTGGGTTAACAGCTTTATCGTTAACCCAACATTTCCGCGCGAATAGGTTGGGTTGCGAAAAGCATGCAACCCAACCTACGCTGCTATAACTTAACAAATTCTCAATTGACTAGATTAGTAAAATCAAGATGGTTCAACGAAAGAGTTTTTGATAGATACCTATGGGAAATAGGTTAACATATAATTGTGGCGGTCTTGCTTTGAACTCGTAGTAAATTAGCATTCGTAAGGCGGTTACACCTCAGCGAACCACCATTCTGTGCAATCAAAAATCTATCCATTATTAGCTTCGGCATTTCCAAAAAACTCACCAACCATGAATCAAGACATCCGCTGGAAACAACGCTTCGCTAATTATCAAAGCGCACTCGCGCAATTAACAAAATTTATCGATAAAGGCGAACTCAACGAACTGGAAGAGCAAGGCTTGATTCAGGCGTTTGAATACACGCATGAGTTGGCATGGAATGTATTACGCGATTATTTACTGGAAAAAGGTCATCAAAATATCCACGGTTCGAAGGATGCAACCCGTGCGGCATTCAAGCTGGATTTGATCCGGGATGGAGATAGTTGGATGGATATGATTCGGGATCGTAACCGTACCAGCCACACCTATAACCAGGAAACAGCGGATTCAATCGCCAACAATATAAAACAACGTTTTTTCGGGTTGTTTGTTGAGCTACAACATACCCTGCGGAATTTGCCGGATGACAACGACTAACATAGCAAACGCGAATGACCGATTTGGATTAAAGCCGCACACGATTAGCGCAATCCAGAACGTGTTTGCCCGGCACCCGGAGGTTAAGAAAGCCGTTTTGTATGGTTCACGGGCAAAAGGTACACATCGCCCAGGTTCTGATATTGATTTGACGCTGTTCGGCGTAGCATTAACCTACACCCAGCTTGACCGGATTGAAACAGAAATCGACGATTTACTGTTGCCTTACACCGTGGATTTATCGCTGCACACGCAGATTGATAATGCCGATTTGCTTGAGCATATCCAGCGTGTTGGGCAGCTGTTTTATCAACATGACGAGTTCACGATAACATAAGCAATTATCACCGCCATGGACACTCAAGGAAATCGCCGAACCCGAGAAAATCAGCTCATAATGTCGCTTGGATCTGGGGAAGCGTTACAATATGCCATTTAGTAATTGATAGATAAAATATTTCCATGAGTAATCAAGATAACACTCAGCCACAGATCGAACTGGAACAGCATCTACAGCTTCAGTCTTTGTTGGCCGAGCTTTCGGCCAACTTTGTGCGTGTCCCGATCGACATGATCGATCAAGAAATACAGGAAAGTTTGCGCCGGATTGCCGAAAATATGGATTTAGATAGCGTCTCATTAGGCTTGTTAGCAGCGGAGGGCCAAGATTTTTCCTCAAGATATCAATACACCAAATCCATTATGAAGCCTTGGCTCAGTTCTTCATTAATGGTCGAAAGCCCCTTACTGACGCGTACCCTCCTTGCGGGTCAACCTTTCATCATGCAGGATGTCGATGCATTGCCACCCGAATATGCACTGGATCGGGAGAGCTTTCTGCGTTACGGGAGAAGAGCCTCTTTAGTGTTTCCTTTTATCGTAGGAGGTCTGTTGCGCGGTGGCATCGGTTTCGCCTCGTCTCGCCCGCGACAATGGCCGGACAATGTGGTGCGGGGTCTTGGCCTTATCGCCGATGTGTATGCCAATGTCCTGGATCGCAAGCGCAACTTGCAAGCGCTTCAATGGAGTGAAGAACAAATGCGCTTGGCGGCCGAGTCGGCTGACATAGGTCTTTGGGTTTGGAATATTCAGCAGGATACGATCTGGGCTACAGACAGGACTCGTGATATTTACGGCGTTCCGTATGACGATAAATTGAACCTCCAACGGTTTTTAGCCTGTCTTCATTCCGAGGATCGTGAGCGAGTTAATAATGTGATACAAGAGGCGTTTCAAGTTGGTAGTGACTTCCGGGAAGAATACCGGGTGGTGCATCCCGATAGCAGCGAATATTGGATCTGCGCTACCGGCAAATGCCAATTCGGTGATTCCAGTCTTCCTGAGCAAATGATGGGGGCTAGTCTTAATATAACTGATATTCGCCGTAACAAGTTCGAGCTTGAGCACGCCAACGATGAACTCAAAACAGCCCTTGAAGAAAACCGTAGGCTGAAAGACCGGTTTCAGCAAGAGAATATTTATCTGCGCAATGAAATATCGGAGCGTCAACGTTCTCAAATCGTTAACGGCAGCCGGGCGATGCGGCTTATCTTGACTCAGATCCAGCAGGTGGCGCCGACACAGGCTTCGGTGCTTATCATGGGTGAATCGGGTACCGGTAAAGAGCTGGTGGCGACCGCTATCCACGAGGCCAGCCCACGTAAAGACAGGGCGATGATTCGGGTTAATTGCGCGGCCATTCCTACTGCGCTGATAGAAAGCGAGTTATTCGGACGTGAAAAAGGGGCTTACACCGGCGCGCTTTCCAAGCAAATAGGCCGCTTCGAATTGGCTGACGGCTCAACCTTGTTTCTTGATGAAGTGGGGGAGTTGCCGATGGATGCCCAGGCCAAGCTGCTACGGGTATTACAGGAAAAACAAATGGAACGCCTGGGCAACCCCAAAACGATTAAAGTGGACGTCCGGNNCCGCTACGCGACAGACGGGAAGATATTCCCAAATTGATCGAAACTTTCATCCAGGAATTTGCCAAGGCCATGGATAAAGCCATTGATGGCGTGGCTAAGACCAGTTTGCAGATGCTCTGTGACTATGATTGGCCGGGCAATATTCGTGAATTGCGTAATGTGATCGAGCGTGCTGTGATCCTTGCCAACGGCCCGATACTCAAAGTCGCTCTGCCTACCGACGCATTGGCTACTGCGATGCCCCTAAAATCTCCTCTGGTTTCCTTGGAAGAAGTCGAAAGAAACCATATTGTGCAGGTGTTGGATTCCTGCGGCTGGCGAGTGCGCGGCCTGGGTGGCGCTGCTGCGGTTCTTCGACTCAATCCCACCACACTTGAAAGCCGCATGAACAAACTCGGCATCCGAAGACCCTCTTCTTAACTACGATTTATTTCGTAGAAACTACGATATTTCGTATATTTCACGCTAACTTCCATCGCATAACTATTCTCTAGCCTGATTGTAACAACTTGTTACATAAACGTTTTCAACGCTTTATTGTCATTACCTTGATATTGGTATGGTTTCTGCTGATATTTTGACCATGATCGAACTACACCTTGTGCTTAAGGCACCACCCAACAAAACCCGAACCCTGATCGCCGCATTACAGGCGCTCGCCAAAAGCGCGCGCGTGGATCCGGGTTGTATGGCTGTCGAGGTGTACAAGACCGTGGCTATGCCGCGCTACATTTGTTACGACGAAATTTGGGAGTCGGAAGCTACCCTACGCTGTATGATTGCATCCCGGCATTTCAGTCAGCTGGCTGTTTTAATGGAACTCTCCAGCGAACCGCCCGTCTGCGAATTCCGCTTCATCACCCAAACCTATGGACTCGGTTTTGCCGAGGAGGTCAGGGGGTGCGACAACGACTAAGGAACATGCAAGAAATAACTTATGAAATAAATCCCCTCACCCCAACCCTCTNNCCCGGAGGGAGAGGGAGTAAGATGTCGACGTTATTTTATGCACGTTCCTAAGGCGCATGCGCCCCTTAAACGATGATGAAACGGCTTATGGCGTTTTAAACCAAAGGCGTCCGACGCAATAAACCTAAATTAACAGAGGAGAAAATACAATGAAAGTCATCATCGTGGGTGGAGTGGCCGGTGGGGCCTCGTGTGCGGCGCGTTTGCGCCGGTTGGATGAACAAGCTGAAATCCTGATGGTGGAACGCGGGCCGTATGTTTCGTACGCGAACTGCGGACTGCCTTACCATGTGGGCGGCATCATCGAAAAAGAAGCCAGCCTGTTGGTCGCCAATGAGGAGACCTTCCGGTCACAGTTTGCCATCGACGTGCGCACTCGTTGCGAAGCCATTGAGATTATACCGAAGGAAAAAACTGTCAAACTGCGTGATGTCGTAACCGGCGAGGTCAGCATTCATCACTACGACAAATTGGTGCTATCACCCGGAGCCATATCGGTTCGTCCGCCATTGCCAGGTCTAGACCTGCCGGGTATTTTTCACGTTAGAACCGTTCCGGATGCCAGAGAAATCTGCGAATGGATTGAAAAAGGCAACCCCTTCCTGGCAGGCATCCACCGCTATTCCGGATTCCAGACGCTCAGACCCAAGCCTAGAGCCGTCGTTATCGGCGGCGGGTTCATCGGCCTGGAAATGGTCGAAAACCTCGTTCATCGCGGCTTTGATGTCACTCTGGTGGAAATGCTCAATCAGGTGCTGCCGCCCATCGATAAAGAACATGCACAGGTTGTTGAAGCCTGCTTGAAGAAACATGGCGTCCATCTGGCGCTGTCCGACGGCGTGGCCGGATTCAAACAGGCCGACAACGGCGCCATTGAAGTACAAACTCAATCCGGCGCTACCTATCCGGCTGACATGGTGATTCTCGCGCTCGGTGTGCGCCCAGATACTACGCTGGCGAAAATAGCTGGATTGGCGCTCGGTGAGCGCGGCGGCATCCGTGTAGACGAACAGATGCGCACCAGCGACCCTGACATCTTCGCCGTCGGTGACGCCGTCGAAGTCAAAGACTTCGTCACCGGCGAGTGGAGCCTGATTGCGTTGGCAGGGCCAGCCAACCGGCAGGGCCGGATCGCTGCCGATGTGATCGCCGGGCGCGATTCAAGGTTCCGGGGCACACAAGGCACCGCCATTGTTGGACTCTTTGGTGCGGCCGTGGCCTGGACCGGCGTCAGCGAAAAAACCCTGAACCGGCTGGGCGACACCGATTACGAAAAGATCTACCTTTACCCGAATTCCCACGCCGGGTATTATCCCGGCGCCAAACCCATCGCGATGAAAGTGCTGTTCCGCAAATCCGATGGCCGTCTGCTGGGTGCGCAAGCACTCGGCGAGGATGGCGTGGACAAGCGGATCAGTGCTTTTGCGGCCATGCTGCAAATGGGCGCCACCATCTACGATCTCGAAGAAGCCGAACTGTGCTACGCCCCTGCGTTTGGCAGCGCCAAGGATCCAGTTAACTTTGCCGGTATGGTTGCCGCCGATGTACTCAAGGGCGATATGCCAATCAGCCACTGGCATGAGGCCAAGGGCGAATTCCTGCTGGATGTCCGCGAATCGGTGGAATTGGCTGTGGAAAGCGTGCCGGAAGCCGTCAACATCCCACTGGGACAACTCCGCGCCCGTCTCGGCGAACTACCCCGCGACCGCGAGATTCATGTGATATGCCGTTCCGGTCAGCGTGCTTACTATGCGACGCGCATCCTGTTGCAGCACGGCTTCAACGCCAAAACTATCTCCGGCGGAATGCTGTCGCTAGCCCACAATTATCTGCTATATGCTAACCAGTAAGGGGGCTAACTCATGATCATATTGCTTAAAGTAGGTGCGACATGAGCCCCTTAGGTAACTCGCAATAAATAATCCCTCAATTCATCTTCAAGCTTGAGGCCTGATGGTCAAATAGTATTTTGGCAATGATGTGTCCCG
>PMJA01000238.1 GCA_003158415.1 Methylobacter sp. | reverse complement strand
ACTGGAAAAATACCCGGACTGCGCCGCCGCCCTGGATAAATACCGCATTAATCCGGGTAATGTAGGCCGTGGCAAAAGCCGCGACCCGCAATTTCAGCAAATGATAGAATTCGCCTGCCAGTATAACAAGCCCGTGCGCATCGGCGTCAACGGCGGTAGTTTGGATCAATCGGTATTGACACGCTTGTTGGATGAAAACAGGCAGCTGAAANNGTGCTGTCTGCGCTGGAAAGCGCCGCCAAAGCGGAAGAAATCGGTCTGGCTAAAAATAAGATCATTCTTTCCTGCAAAATCAGTAATGTACAGGAGCTGATCGCTATTTATCAGGACTTGTCCAGTCGTTGCGATTATGCCCTGCATCTGGGATTGACCGAAGCCGGCATGGGTTCCAAGGGCATCGTGTCTTCAGCCGCAGCCCTTTCGGTGTTGATGCAGCAAGGCATAGGCGACACTATCCGCATTTCCTTGACGCCGGAACCCGGCGCGTCCAGAACCCAGGAAGTCATCGTCGGCCAGGAAATCTTGCAGACCATGGGCTTTCGTTCCTTTACCCCTATGGTTATTTCCTGCCCCGGTTGCGGTCGCACCACCAGTGATTATTTCCAAAAACTGGCGATGGATATACAAACCTATTTGCGCGATCAAATGCCGATCTGGCGCACGCAATACCCCGGCGTTGAAACTATGGAAATTGCCGTCATGGGCTGCGTGGTCAACGGCCCCGGTGAAAGCAAAAGCGCCAATATCGGCATCAGCTTGCCGGGTACCGGCGAATCGCCGGTAGCGCCTGTTTATGAAGACGGCGAAAAAACGGTTACGCTTAAAGGCGACCGGATTGCAGAAGAATTTCAGGAAATAGTGCAGCGCTATATAGAATCGCATTATGCGGCTTAAGTCCGGGCGCTAATCCGTCCGTTTTTCTATCGGGTTAAATCAGTAGGTACGCTTTTATGAATTGGTATCTTAAAGTCTTAAAAAATTACGCCGATTTTGGCGGTCGGGCTACGCGAGCGGAATACTGGTATTTTAACCTGTTCAATTTTCTCGCCTTCTGCGGACTTGCATTTCTTGACACTGTTATCGGCAGCTTTAATGCCGATGTGGGGATAGGCCTATTGGGCGGCATTTATTCCCTGGCTGTCTTGATACCGGCGTTAGCCGTATTGGTAAGACGCTTGCACGACACCGACCGTAACGGGTGGTGGCTGCTTATTGAACTGGTTCCCATCATCGGCGGGCTGGTTCTGCTTATATTCATGGTTCTGGACAGTCAACCGGTTGATAATCAATACGGGCCTAATCCAAAGCCCGGTAATGAAGGCAGCTCAAATTTAGCCGTGATAGCGGTGGCAGTCATTGTATTTATTGTTGTTGTCGGCATGCTTGCCGCAATAGCCCTTCCGGACTATCAAGATTACATTGAACGCGCAAAAAAAATGCAATTTCAGCAAAATCAGTCGTTCTAAAACAATGCTGTTTTTAGTTTCAGCCGTTTTTATTTAAGCTGAATACAGGCGAACTATTTCATGACCGGCTTGACGGTCATTTGACTCAAGAAAAATTTTTAGGAGTATCCATGCTTAATAAAGTGACATTAATCGGGAACCTGGGCGCTGACCCTGAGATTCGCTATATGCCGACGGGCGATGCCGTCGCAAACATAACATTGGCGACATCCACGCGCTGGAAAGACAAACAAACCGGCGAAAGAAAAGAAGCTACCGAATGGCATAGAGTCGTGTTTTTCAGACGTTTAGCGGAAATAGCCGGGGAATATTTAAAAAAAGGCAGCCAAATCTACGTGGAAGGGCACTTGCGGACGCGCAAATGGCAAGATCAGGCTGGACTGGATCGTTATACCACCGAAATTGTTGCCGATGAACTGCACATGCTGGGCAGTCGTAGCGGCGGCACCGCCGGTATGGGCGGTGATCAGCCGTCAGCGGGATATTCGGCGTCATCCGCAGCCAAGCCCGCTTATCAGCCCCAGCAACCGGCGCAGCAACATAATGCCGGTTCTATGCCGCCGTCACCGCCCGCTTATGATGATTTTGATGACGATATTCCTTTTTAGGAGTTACTGCCGTTGGCACCGGCAATGATTGAAAAACTTAAGCAACGAAAAATCATTTAGTCCGTTGCGCAGGGCCATTGATTCCAAGCTTTCTGGCAATAAGTCGAAAAATTCCGAACAAATGAAGCTCCTGGGTAACATGGCAAAACTTTTGGGAGGCGGACTTGGCTAAACATTTAACTCAGACTGATGTAGAAGCTCTTAAAGTACATGGGGCTGTCACACACCAAAGCCTAGCAGTTTTTAACAATGGCTGGTGACCGCATTGCGGGTCTACAAAGCGAAATAGAAAGCCTTAAGCGCAAAAACTCAGGTTTATTAGAGCAATTTGTGATTTGGCAATACAATGCCTATAAATATGGCATGAAGGAGCATCAATTAAATGAGCCTCTGCCACGGATTGATCGTGAGAGAACGGAGTAATTAAGGTTAAGTTGTTTAAAAAAGGAAAATTTTTTAGACAAATAAGGAAGCCCATAAAAACAACGGGTTGAGCGTCTAATAATTTTGTCTAATGTTCTAAGGTCGGCGACAGGCTACAAGCCGCAC
>PMJA01000244.1 GCA_003158415.1 Methylobacter sp. | reverse complement strand
ACGCCTGCGAACTTGTATATAGAGGCCTAATCTAATTAAGCGACATAACAAATGCATGAGCTGAGAGCAGGCCTTGATTGGTACTTGCCAGATTAGGCGCATGAAAGTTGGCCTTGAGCAGTTCAGGTAAGTGTCAAAGTCCAAGAAGCAATTATATCCAAACGAATAATGATCTAACGCCAGCCGATATGTCTGGCCTGTATGGAGGCGATAAGCTTTCTACCTAACGTGATGCTGGGTATTTCCAGGCAAAAATAGCACAGCATGGATAACAGTTGCACGGTAACAACCGTCAGCAACCAGCCACCAAACCAAAGCCCGGCATGATGGCCGACGTATGATTCTAGTCCTTTCAGCAGATAAGGCGTCAAACAAATCAATATAGCCATGTGGATCAAATAAGCGCTGTAAGACACTTTGCCGATTTGACGCAATGCCGGATGTGATAAAACTTGTTGCGTCCGGATGGAACTTAATGCGTACAGTATAATTAATCCCGCCCCTAATCCGGAACTAAGCCAGATAACGGTTTCGCTGACCCAGTCTTGAACAGTGCTGGCGGACGTATAAAAAAGCAATCCAACCAGCAACACGCCCCGGCGTCGCCAAGGGCTAGGGGTCAAATAATCGGCAATTGCCGTATAATGCCGTGCAATCATCAAACCCAATAAGAAATGCAGCAAAAACGGCGACACGCCCAGCAGGAATACCGCGAACAGTGTAAAAGAAATAAGCCAGGCCGTGCCTCTATCCGCAAGCAATAAGCCGATGGGCAGCAACAACGATAACACCAGCTCAATGGTTAATGTCCAGGCTTGCGGCAACAACACAACGGATGGCGGCAAACTCAGCAAAAAGCCTTCACGCACCATATCCATACGGGTTAACGGATTACTGCGCCACATGTCGACGATCCAGTCGCTGGGCGTTAACAGTGTCTTTAACAGCGAGCTTTCTACCGTGTGCAGGTATAACAACGCGCTGATGAACACGATTACACAATACGGCAGCCAAATTCGGAACAATCGTCCGGTTACATAAGGCATTAAATGAAAATTGTGTAAATCGGGTCTATGCCCTGAACGAAAATATTTAAGCGACAACACCAAGCCACTGAGCACAAAAAACATCGACACCGCCGCGCCTCCATCCCACCAAATATGTAGCGGCGAATAATCCAGAATCCGTTGGCAAACCGGGTTCTCACAGGGCAAGCCGTAAGCAATAACAAAATGCTCATTAATGACGGTCAGGGCGGCAAGCCCTCTGATACTATCCAAATAGGTAAAATGCGTTTTGGCTGACACGGGCGATAGACTGAAGAAGGCTGGTTAAAGAATAAAAATGACACACATGAACATTTACAACAATGTGGGAGCGGCTTTAGCGGTGTATTTCGCGGCTAATGCCGCTCTCACGATAAGTCATAGTGTCCAATCCATTTAGGTATTACCCACAGCAACTGAGTTCAAATTGAGCGATTTTTTTATTTTAGCTGAATACGACACAGCTTCCGCCTTATTCTTAAAACCGCCCACCCTGAGTCGATACCTCGTTATATGATTCTTGGCATCGACAACGACCCTGACCGGAACGCCTTTTTTTACCAATGCCGCCGCCTCGTTTTGGGCGGAACTTCGGTCTTTATAGCCGTCCAGATTGACAGACCATGCGGCAGGGTGGAAATAGTTCAGCTTTTTTTCAGCTGAACGTTTTTTGACGGCGGCTTTCGATGATTTTTGCTTTTCATGCATCGTCTTGGTTGGCGGCTTATCATTGTCTCTATTAACGGTCGTTGGTTTTGCAGCAACCGCTGTTATCTTTTTTTTTGACGTGTCTGCAAAGTGTTGTGCCCGCTCATCCGAACGATCATGGCGCGCGCTGACCTTGTTATTTAAGTGCTCAGCGGACAAATCACTATTATCAATGACCAAGTCGGCATTTTTACCGGAAATACCGCCCATATCTTCTTCAAGGATAGTCACCAAATCAGATAATTTTGAAATTTTAGTTTGTGCGCTAAAAACCATTACGACCACCGCCACCATAGCCAAGAGGGCGGCCAAGCCGAGAGCCATTGAGGCATAAGAAATAACGGCCGCTTTTTTAACTTTCACCTCGCAATCGTTGATCAGCTTTTTAATCGCTTCCTGTTCGCTTCCCAAGGGTAACAGCCCGGTTATTGCCGGGTTATTTAGCTTATCGGCAGCAAGTTCCGGCTTGATTTCGACCGTGGTCTCTCCCGGACTCGATGGCTGTTTTACCGTTTCCGGGCGCTCTTCTTGTTCCATTAAAATACCGGCGTTCTTTTTTGCCGCTAAATCACTTTTATCCGCAACAGTATCGGCGCTCGTTATCTCAAACTTATCAACAGGGCTTATGTCATCAATCACCGGCGCATCCGGTTCCTGTTCATCATAGCCATCAAAACCGGCATTGATAAGCAATTTGTCGATGGCGTCGGCATCCGGCATGTCATCAAAATCAGCCGCCACATAAACTTCCGAAACAGGGGATTGTTCATGTTGTCCTTTCAGTTCAACAGCTTCAACGATAAACCGATCAAAATCCGAGTCATCATCAGTCCGATTCATATCTGCATCCAGCTTCTTATCGTCTTCTTCCTGCTCCTTATTGGCGTTAAAACCGGTATGGATAAGCAGGCTATCAATGATCTCGTCGTCATCCGTAAAACGATTCAAGGGAACCGGGGGCAGTTCCTCGTCATCCCGCATCAAATCCAAATCAGCTAAAATGAAATCATCGTCCCCGGCATTGAAATCAGCGGCGAAACCGGTTCGCCTGAGTTTTTGTTGTTTAGTCATGATTGAGTTCATAGATAAATGGGGAGAACCGTAAAACTTGGAGCGGTTTTTTATCGGCATTAATAAATATTTTCCTTTATTTTAATCCCAATAAAACTTAATGTTCGTAAAGTTTCATTCGTTTGATGCTAAACTTCCAAAAAAAACTATTTTTAAAATGCCATGCAACTAACCATCACTGCTTTAGGTAGCGACCAAATCAATTTTATTGCAGAAATATTGCCTGCCGTACGCGATTGCAACTGTAATATTTTAGAAATAAGATCATCCCATCTGGGCAAATCCGCTGCCGCCTATCTGCTTGTTCAAGGTAACTGGAATCAAATTGCCAAATTTGAAAACACGCTTGACAACATCCAGAAACGCTTGGAAATAAAAATCCATACGTTACGCCCCGACCAAAAAGACAAGGATAAAGGCAAGGATTGCGTGCCTTACTCATTGGAAACCATCTCCCTGGATAAGGATAACGTCGTAGAGTCTATTACCTCTTTTCTGTTCGATCGCGATATCACTATCGAAGAAATAACGGGGAGTTCATACCAGGCGCCCTATATACAATCATTAGTATTTTCAACCAAGTTTGTTATTTTAATTCCGCCTCAGCTCCCGCTTTTATCGCTACGGGAAGAGTTTCTGGATTTCTCGGATCAACTCAATATAGACGCCATACTTGAACCCATAAAACGTTAGGAGTCAGCATGAACACGATAACTATCGGCAACGTTATTGCCGATTTCGAGGCGCAAGCTACCGGCAATAAGACGATCAAACTAACAGATTATCGGGGTCGCTACGTCATTATTTATTTTTACCCGAAAGACAATACGCCTGGCTGCACCCTGGAAGGCCAGGGCTTTCGTGACGCCATTGAACAATTTACGGCATTGAACGCCGTTATCCTGGGCGTGTCCCGCGATAGCGTGCGCGTCCACGAAGGCTTTAAAGACAAACAGGCATTCCCTTTTGATTTGCTTAGCGATGCCGATGAAAAGCTATGCGCTATGTTTGATGTCATAAAAATGAAAACACTATACGGCAAGCAGGTTCGGGGTATCGAGCGCAGCACTTTTCTCATTGACCCGCAGGGGGCACTGATCCGTGCCTGGCGCAAGGTTAAAGTCAAAAACCATAGCGTAGAAGTTCTGGATGCATTAACTATAGCGACTGAAAACCATCCTGTCGGCCAATAAGGCTATTCGGGTAGAAAAATTCTTTTGGCCGATTCATTATTTAGTAATGCAGCGCCAAGCCGCCTTTTAACTAACCGATCACTCATCTATGAATATTCAAACTTCGCCTGATAAAAAGCTGTTTGTTTTAGATACCAATGTGCTCATGCATGATCCGGCGGCTATTTTCCGCTTTCAGGAACATGATATTTTTATCCCCATGATCGTCATGGAAGAACTGGATCATGCTAAAAAAGGCTTAACGGAAGTCGCCCGCAATGTAAGGCAAGTCAGTCGTTTTTTGGATGATCTCATTCGTGACGCCAACCAACAAACCCTAAACGACGGCTTGCCCTTATCGCGCATAGAACATGGGCCGAAAGTTGATGGCGGCAAAGGCATGGGCCGTTTATATTTTCAAACCAGCGAAATGACCGCGCTATTGCCGGAAAGCATGCCCGGCAACATTGCCGACAACTCGATACTCAAAATTGTTCTGGCGCTCACCAAAGAACTGCCGGACACCCGAATTATTCTGGTGTCCAAAGACATCAATATGCGCATCAAAGCCGCCACATTAGAGTTGGCGGCTGAAGATTATCATAATGATCAGACGTTGGAAGATATTGATCTGCTCTATAGCGGGGCATCCGCCTTGGATAGCGATTTCTGGAATGAACACGGCGCCAACATGGAATCCTGGCAAGAAAAAGGCAAAACTTTTTACCGGCTGAATGATCCTTTGGTTTCCGAATGGTATCCCAACCAGTATTTATACTTAGAGGACAATTCAAAATTTGAAGCCATCGTCAGATCGTGTGACGGCCAGATTGCCGTTTTGGAACTGGCTAAGGATTATCGTACAAAAAACAATAACATCTGGGGCATTACCGCGAAAAATAGGGAACAGAATTTCGCTCTTAATGTGTTACTAGACCCCGAAGTTGATTTTGTCACTGTATTAGGCACGGCAGGCACCGGCAAGACCTTGCTGGCATTGGCTGCAGGACTGGTTATGACTATGGAGAAAAAAATATACCACGAAATTATCATGACCCGCGAAACCGTATCGATAGGTGAAGATATAGGCTTTCTTCCCGGCACCGAAGAAGAAAAAATGGCGCCGTGGATGGGGGCATTAATGGATAATCTTGAAATGCTGGGTAGCCGCCTGGGCGAGAATGAATGGGAGCAAACGGCAACCAAAAACATATTGATGAACCGGGTTAAAATAAGATCGCTTAATTTTATGCGCGGCAGGACTTTTCTTAACCGGCTCCTGATTATTGATGAAGCTCAAAATCTGACCTCAAAGCAAATGAAAACGCTGATAACCCGCGCCGGCCCCGGTACAAAAATTGTCTGTATCGGCAACCTGTCGCAAATAGACACTCCCTATTTAACCGCAACCACATCCGGCTTAACTTATGTGGTAGACCGTTTTAAAACCTGGCCCCATGGTGCCCATATCACCCTGCTCAGAGGCGAGCGCTCCCGTTTGGCCGATTACGCGTCGGATATTTTATAGAATATGGACAGAGTTTTATCCGATATAGAACTGGTTCGGCGTTACGGCGGCCCCGTATCCCACGCAGCACTCGATCCCTCATGCCAACTCTTTAGCGTTCCCGGCATTGACGGACTGATCAGCTTTCTGCCTACCCACGGTAGCGCCGTCGTGCTGGGCGACCCGATTTGCGCACCCATACATAAAGCCACGTTGACCGACGCTTTTGCTACGCACTGCGCCGACCACAACCGATACAACGTGTACGCCGCCGTCACGACGGATATGCACAACTACGCCCGCGAGCGCGGTTACGGCACGATGGAGTTTGCCAGCCTGTTGATGGCCAATCCGCAATGCGATCCCTAGGCAGGCCCTCAAGGCCGGCACCTGCGCCAACATCTCAACCACACCCGGCGGACGGGCGTGACGGTACGTGAATACCTGGGAGAAACGTCGCCTGACGCCCAGCTGGAAGCCCAGGCGGAGGCCGCCTGTGAACAGTGGCTGACCACCCGCCGAGGCCCGCAGATGTTTCTGGGTCGTCCCCGCCTATTTGAAGACAGGCCGGGGCGGCGCTGGTTTATTGCCGAGCAGGCAGGCCAAGTTATCGGCGTACTATCCATGTTACGGGTGAGTTACATAGACAGCGACAGCTTGATCAACATCGTATTTTCCGCGCCGGCCGCACCCATCCTACCAACGAGCTGATGGTGGTCGCCGCCTTGCGGGCGTTGCGTGA
>PMJA01000229.1:4415-4991 GCA_003158415.1 Methylobacter sp. | reverse complement strand
TTATGCCGTCATCGGTTTAGGCGCCATGAATACCAGCCATAATGGCAACAGCGGCACCGGCTTTATCGGTGAAGCGGGCGCTGGTCTTACCTATGAAGTTAGTGATAACTTCCTGCTTCGCAGTGACGTACGCTACCGCTACAACAACAATATCGGCGCTAACCTACAGCCCGGCACTAACGAATTTCATGACATGATTGTCAACGTGGGCTTCGTTATTCCGTTCGGTCCGAAACCTAAACCCGTAGTTGCTCAAGTTCAACCGGCTCCTGCTCCGACTCCCGTTGCCGCTGTTGCGGATTGTTCGACTCTGGATGATGATCATGATGGCATCAATAATTGCGATGATCTGTGTCCTAATACCTTACCCGGCGTTAAAGTCAGCATACGCGGCTGCTGGATTGTTGATGTGAAATTTGATAACGATAAAGCCATTATTAAACCGGAATACTTTCAAAATCTTGACAATACAGCTAAAGAAATCAAGGCGCATCCGGAATTGGTGATTGAAATACAAGGTCATACCAGTAAAACGGGCGAATTCAAACATAACATGAAGTTGTCTGACCGCCGCGC
>PMJA01000229.1:0-4402 GCA_003158415.1 Methylobacter sp. | reverse complement strand
AATGATACCGAAGCCGGACGCGCCAATAACCGTCGCGTACAATTGGAAGTTAATGGTAAACCTCAACAACCTGAATAACGTCACTTAATGTCGCCAGACTGGAAACTCTCTAACCCTTGAGAGTTTCCAAAGATATAAGCGGCGATAATTATCGATAACGATTTAGATATTTGGAAACCTATAAGCAATATTTATAGGTTTCCGGTATTTTTACATCCTAATAATGATTGCTTCTTCTCCGGGTTTACACTGTGCAGAACAGCAACATTACCTGCATACTGTCAAAATAGACGTCACGAAGTTGGTTTAAATCCTCATTTCCCGCCTGTAAATCCCTGTTGACGCCATGCCTCGTAGCTAACGATAGCCACTGCATTGGACAGGTTCATGCTGCGATTGTTGGGCTGCATGGGTAGTCGCAACTGCTGATTTAACGGAATAGTCCGATGGATGTGTTCAGGCAATCCTGCAGTTTCGGAGCCGAATAATAAAACATCCCCAGTCTGATATTCAATTTGATGGTAGAAATGGTTTCCTTTGGTCGTTAAGGCCAGTATTCTACAGCCCTGCATCACCCTTAAAAAGGCCTCGTAATTCGTGTGTCGGCTGATGTTTGCCAGATCAAAATAATCCAGGCCAGATCGACGCAAATTCTTTTCTTCGAAATCAAAGCCCAGCGGCTCAATCAGGTGTAGATGACAACCGTTATTCGCCGTTCAAAGAGTGCAATATTAAACATGTGTTTGGATGTTGTTCTTGAGATAAGGTGTGCGGGTATAAAGTACCCAATAAAAATTTGAGGATCAACTTTTGTTAATCGAAACGACTTTTAAACCAGCCTGGTGGTTAAATAACGCCCATTTACAAACTCTTTATCCGGCGTTAATGCGAAAAACACTGATGCCATCCGGGTTGCGACGTGAGCGCTTAATAACGCCCGATAATGACTTTATCGATATAGATTGGTGCGGCACAGGCAAACAGGCGCTGGTTATTTTATTACACGGCCTAGCCGGTAGCTCCCAGTCCAGTTACATCAAAGGCTTGCAGTACGCTCTTTGGGCGCAAGGGTTCCGCAGCGCCGCCTTAAATTTTCGCGGTTGCAGCGGCGAATATAACCGTTCGGCGCGGTGTTATCATTCGGGGGAGACCGAAGATATTCACTTTCTTTATCAAACGCTACGCCGACGCGAACCTGATGTGCCTTTTGCGGCGGTCGGCTTTTCCTTGGGCGGTAATGTGTTGTTAAAATGGTTGGGCGAACAAGGCGACCAGCTATCGCTGTTTGCCGCCATTGCCGTCTCCGTGCCATTCGTGTTAAGTGCCTGTGCAACCAAGCTGGATAATGGCTTTTCCAGGCTCTATCGTGAAAAACTGCTCAGCGAATTAAAAGACCATGTACTTGCAAAACAACGGCATTTGCAACAACTGGGCAATTTTCAGGAAGCAGGCAGAATTGAGCAGTTGGGCGATTTATCGGACATACACTCTTTTTGGCAATATGATGACCGGGTTGTGGCAAAGCTGCATGGCTTTGACAATGTCCAGGATTATTATCAGCGCTCCAGTTCCCGGCAATTTCTTAAATCGATAACGGTGACGACGTTATTGATTCAAGCAATCGACGATCCTTTTATGACCGCAGCCGTTCTTCCCGATTTGAACGAGCTGTCATCAAGCATACAGTTGGAAGTTACCCAAGGAGGAGGGCATGTAGGATTTGTTGCCGGTGCAACCCCCTTTAAACCTGACTATTGGCTGGATCAACGCATTACTGAATTTTTAACGCAACAGTTAGCTTTTGCTAATTGAGGTTGCGCATGAGTGTGACCCACGAAAAAGCAATTTCATTATTGGAAATCATCTAACCCGGCGGCCAAATCATTTGCCGTCCGCCCAGCAGATGTAAATGCAGGTGATAAACTTCCTGCCCGCCTTTCCGGTTACAGTTAAACACCGTTCTGTAGCCGTCTTCAGACAAGCTTTCCTGTTTAGCCAATTTAACTGCCGTTTGTAATAATTGACCCGCCAGCAAGGGGTCATCCAGATCATTCAAGGTGGCAATATGAACCTTGGGGATAATCAGTATATGGACGGGAGCTTGAGGATTAATATCTTTAAATGCCAGTACCGTATCATCTTCAAAAACCACATCCGTTTTAATTTCACCTGTAACCATTTTGCAAAACAAACATTGGCTCATTTTTTTACTCCTAATCAAATCTCTTTTCTCCCGTTAAACGCATGGGACAAAGTACCGCTGTCGATAAACTCCAATTCGCCGCCCATCGGTACGCCATGAGCTATTCTACTGGCCTGTACCTGATGTTTTTTGGCTATCTCGCCGATGAAATAAGCGGTGGCTTCGCCTTCTACGGTTGAATTGGTGGCCAGAATCAGCTCCTTAACAACGCCGGTGAACAGTTGTTGTTCCAGTAAATTCAGGCCGAGTTCATCAGGGCCTATGCCATCCAGCGGCGATAATCGGCCATGTAAGACAAAATAGCGGCCTTTGAACGCCGTTGCCTGATCGACAATCCAGACATCGGAGGGGCTTTCTACGATGCATATCAGAGAGTTGTCTCTTGTTGTGTCGGCACAAATTTCACAAAGCACATGTTCAGTAAGCGTGCGGCACTGCTGGCAATGACCGATGTTATCGATTGCGTGCAGCAGTGCTTCGGCCAATGTTTTTGCGCCTTTGCGGTCACGCTGGAGCAGGTGGAATGCCATACGTTGCGCCGATTTAGGACCAACGCCGGGCAAACAACATAAATTTTGAATTAACCGCCCTAACAAGCCTTTTCTTTGCATGTTAAAAAGGCAGTTGGAATCCGGGAGGTAATGGAATTCCGGCGGTTATATCAGACATTTTTTCTTTTTTCATTTTGGCGACTTTATTAACGGCATCATTAATGGCTGCAGCAACCAAATCTTCGAGCATGTCCTTATCGTCACCCAATAACGAATCGTCAATCGTCACTTTTCGAGCTTCGCGTTTACCGGTCATGACAATTGTCACCAAGCCGCCGCCTGACTCGCCCAACACCTGCATAAGAGCCAGCTCTTCCTGGGCTTTCTTCAGGTCTCCCTGCATTTTTTGGGCTTGCTGCATAATATTGCCTAATGCATTTTTCATTTTTTCCTCTCNNTGCCGGGTAAAATCCGCGCATCAAAATGGTTTTTTAAGGCCTGAATGTTATGATCCGAATTAATCGCCTCAATAGCCGCCTGCTGCTTATCTTCGCGTTCTTTAGTTAAAAGAACGGCAGGCGTGTCCAGGGTGGTTTTTTTAGCCTTGATGGACAGTTTAAGCGGTGCGCCGCGATAGGCTTGCAATGCTTTTTGTAAGCTGTCTTCTGCTTTGGCGCCTCTGATATAGCCAGGGTCTATTATCAAGCTACAGACTTTATCATCAATCGCTTCCAGCACACAATTATTGGCGAATTCCCGGGTCGGGCCGACCAGCTTCATGGCGACTATCATAGACAGCCAATCCGTCTCGACGGCATAAGTTAACGGTTGGTTGCGATGCGCTATCGCCGCCTCAGTGGGCGGTGTTTTTATGGGGGAGGGAACTGCAAGCTGCTGAATGTGTACTGGCTTGACGGCGTGTTGTTCCAACGTTACCGGTCTAAATGCCAGCATACGCAACATGACCATTTCAAAACCACTGCGCGGATCGGGCGCTAAATCCAGGTCTCTTTGGCCCACCAGGCCTATCTGATAAAAAAGCTGCACATCTTCATGGCTAAGTCGGGATGCCAAGGCCGCAATCATGTCGCTATCAAAATCATGATCGACTGCCGTAGGTATTTGCTGAACTAAGGCGACACGATGCAGGACGAGCAATATCTGTTGCAATACGTCGCTAAAGTCCGGGGACAAATCGGCTATTTCATTGATCTTATCCAGAATGGCCGCCGCATCGCCATCAGCCAAAGCGCTTAACAGCTCATCTACCGGTTGCTGCGCAACTGTGCCGAGCATAGCGCCGACATCGGTGGTCGTCACTTTGCCGTTGCCGTAGACGATGGCCTGATCCAGCAAGCTTAAGCCATCGCGCATACTGCCGTCTGCCGCGCGGGACAATAGTTTTAACGCAGCGGCTTCACACTCAATGGCTTCCTGTTGGAGTATAAATTCCATCTGGGTGAAAATCTGGGTCGGCAACAATCGCTTCAAATTAAATTGCAGGCAACGGGACAATACAGTAACGGGGATTTTGTGCGGATCGGTCGTGGCTAACAGGAACTTTACATGCGGCGGGGGTTCTTCCAGTGTTTTTAACAAGGCGTTAAAACTATGGCCGGACAGCATGTGGACTTCATCAATTAAATAGACTTTATAGCGGCCATGATTGGGCGCGTATTGGGCATTGTCCAGCAAGTCGCGGGTATCT
>PMJA01000297.1:456-3054 GCA_003158415.1 Methylobacter sp. | reverse complement strand
GATGGGTATCTGAATTTAACCAGTGTGCGCTGTATGCCACGGTAACAGTCGGCAAATTGAACCATGCTTGGATTTAACAATGGACACCTCCTTCAAAATCCCGAATGCTTTTATGATTTATATTTAAGTTGATGAATTTAAAATAATTATGCTGGGGTTTGCATGTTGGGTTATTTTTAACTGACATATCTCCGTAGACCAGGGCAATGATTTCACTTTTTGCTTCCAGCCAGTCTCGAAGGTCATTGCCGGGAGAAAAGCCGCGTTTTTCCGCTTTGTAATAAGCGGCCTCAGCGATCATTGCATCCAGGTTAATCGCAGGAGCCGATGGCGGCGTATGCAGGGTAAAGCCGAATTTTATCAGGTTTAGCAGATCCTGAGGCGAGCTGCCTTTGATGCCTATTTCAGCGGGTTCCAGTTCCACCAGTGTGCCGAAAAGCCTGTCCCATAGCGATAAGACGGCGCCATAGTTGCTGTCATGGTCACTGCGTTGCGTGGAATGGTGCGTGCGATGCAGGGCGGGAACAATAATGAAATACCCCAGAAATTTCTCGCCCTTGAAGGCAATGTTGGTGTGGTGAAACATGATGAACAAGGTCATGACGGCTTCATTGGTCAGCACCATTGCGGCTTCTATGCCGAAAACAATAACCAGCAGCGCTTTCAGGATGTGGGTGATGAGCAGCTCCAGGAAATGGATGCGAAATGAGGTGGAAATATTCAAATAAGGATCGTTGTGATGCACCCGGTGAAACATCCACAGGCAATCGGCGCTGTGACTGGCTTTATGCCACAGATACATGAACAAATCGAGCAATAAAAACGACAGGACAGCTTTCCATGCGGGACTGGATATCGTGTTCAGCAGGCCTTTGGCTGAATAGCGTTCCGCCAGTATCAATAAGGATGATGTCGATACTAAGGACATGGCAATACTGTTTATAATAAACAGGCTGATGTTGGTTTTATAGGACAGCCGCAAGTGTTTTAATGCCCACTTTTCTCTGGGTGCGTGAGATTCCACGGTCGACAATAGGGCGAAAACCATAAGCAGCGTTAATGCCAGCACTGTTCCCGGCATTATCGTCGGCAATTTGAAATGGAATTCAAGTAAAGTAGTTAGGCTTAACATGATCTCTTCCTCACTAAAGCGGATTTACACAATAATTTTAAGTAATGTTAATGACAGCTTGGTGACCAAGGTTATTTCCAGTTATTGTTATCACTCTCTGATATCTTATAGTGTATGCAAAACCTGGGCCAAAAATGGTATTTGATAGGGGGCGTGCCGTCGATCCTGATGGCTAGCGGCTTTAGCAGCCGTTGGTTATTTATTTGAAAACGCTGACGGATAGAATAGGGTGTTTTGATCGACCTGAGTGGTTCAATTGAGTGCAATTGTGTTGTTCTTATGCACCAATAGTGTGTTTTATCTAATTATTGTTTCCTTGTGGTTTACATATTGTCATTACAATGATGCATCCAAACGCATACAGGATTTTTATATACACGGCCTTGCCCTGTGAGGCCAAGCCGTTAATAGCCTATTTCAGTTTAAAAAAAGAGATTAGTATTCAGCCGTTTGCTGTTTATTTGAATCAAAATATCTGCCTGACAGTGACCGGACTTGGTAAAAGTGCGATGGCTGCCGGCGTGGCGTATACGCAAGCGCTGTTTGTTTCGGTTGGTCACCCGGTCATGCTCAATATAGGTATCGCCGGGCATAAGAACCACCCGTTGGGTGATTTATTTTTAATCGATAAAATTATCGATGCCGATAGCAAAAAAAGCTATTATCCTGCGTTGACTTTTACGCCGCCCTGCTGCACCGGCAGCATACAAACCGCATCAAAGCCGCAACTTACTTATGACACGCCACATCTTTGCGATATGGAAGCGGCTGCCTTTTATGAAACGGCGGTGCGATTTACGACGGGCGAGTTAATCCTCTGCCTGAAAGTCATTTCAGATAACCAATGGTCATCGGTTGAAGTTATTCAGCCTAAGCAGGTTACCGCTTTAATAGCGGCGCACCTGGCTACGGTTGAATCATTGCTGGCACTCGCAGCCATGCAGGCGGCGTTGATCACTGCGCCTGAACCTAAGCTATTTGAGCAACTGCTGCAACGCTATCATTTTAGCGTTAATGAACGGATGCAATTAAAAAACCAGTTATCACGCTGGAATGTGGTCACTGATCACCAGTCTCTTGAGTTTGATGAAACCGGTCTACATAGTGGTAAAGATGTGCTACGCTGGCTCGAATTGAGGATTAATAACACCGATTTCCATTTGTAGTGGTTGCATATTAGTTTAAAAAAAGAAAAATGCGTTCTTGGTGACGGCGACTATACCGATATACACAAAACAGGCCATCGCGCCAACAAAAGCCAGCCATCGGGCAGCTCCGCGATTACGCATAACAACCACACCTAAGCCGATATAGCCCAGTAATGCCATTATTTTGGCAATAATCCAGCCATAGTCTGCGGATAACCAGTCGCCTTGAAAAACCAGGGTAATGCCGCTGACTAGCAATAGGCTGTCAATAACATGGGGTGCAATTTTGAGCGCTTTTTGTTTAAGCAGGGCAGGATG
>PMJA01000297.1:0-398 GCA_003158415.1 Methylobacter sp. | reverse complement strand
GCTATTGCGCTACTTTATGCTTTATGCTGTGTACCTGGAATCTTTGGCCCAGATAGAGGGCGATAGTCGAGTTGAATTTTTTATTTCACGATTTACCGTTTTTATTGAAGTTAATTTAAGGAGAATATTATGTTTAAAAAACACTTACTTGCCCTGATAGCGTTGACATGCTTAGGGTTTTTTACTGCAGTTCAAGCTGACGACGCCGTAGACCAGCGTTGGTATGTCGCGCCGTTTGGCTCATTTGTGCAACCGGGCGGTGATCGTGGCTCTAATAGCGGTTGGGGCGGCGGCATGGGCTTTGGCAAGATCCTTAATGAACATTTCAACGTCGAGTTGAAAGGTTTTTATCAAGGATTAAGCGGCGGTAACAAGCCCGGAAACTGGGATATGACCGG
>PMJA01000165.1:253-7668 GCA_003158415.1 Methylobacter sp. | reverse complement strand
CGCAGTGCAAACGACCGCATGTACGGCAACGCAGTTGGCTAATTTGGGGCTTGCCGGAACCAATTACGCCAATGTAAGCAAAAACCAAAATATCGGCACGGTGACCACGAAGGGTGTCGAAGCTTTTGTGCAATGGGACGCCTTGCCTACCCTGCAACTGAATGCCAGCTTTGCCAGAACGTTCGCCCTCATCGACAGCTTTAACGCGGGTTTTGGGGCGATCAATCATGCGGCGGCAGCAACGGCGGGAGGCCCGCTATTGAAAACCGGCGAGCAAATGCCGAATATACCGACTATTATGATCACTCAGGGCGGCAAATGGGATATCAGGCCGGATCTGACCTTCGGCTGGGCGATAAAGACTTGGCCAGCCTACTATACCAGCACGGTTATCGTGACAGGGAATTCCATGAACAACGCGTCAACCACTGCCGACGCGCATCTCAGTTACAAAGCCACCAAGCAAATTGAATTGTATGTTAATGCAACCAACATCAATAATGCCTATTATATCGTCACTAACAGCCCCAGCGCCAATGGCAGCAGCTCTACCGCGCCGTCTATGGGCCAACCGCGCACGGTCTTGGGCGGATTTAAAATCAGTTTTTAACGGCTGAGCAATGAAATCGCCTACTTTGCATTAGTCCATGCAGGGTGATATTTTCCAAACCGTGTGCCGACATCTTGTGCGCCTTAGGCGATAGTTAATCCGTGCTATCATCAATCAAATCCGTCTGAAATTATGAATAACAACGTTAAACTAAAAAAACGCAAATTATCCTACACCGCCATTTGGCGCTGGCATTTTTACGCCGGGCTGTTTTGCATCCCTTTTGCCGTTTGGCTATCGGTTACCGGTGCGATTTATTTATTCAAGCCGCAAGTCGAAGCCTGTCAGGATCGCACTTACGACAGCTTGGCTATAACCGGCGAACGGGCTGCGCCGCAGGCTCAAGTCGCGGCGGCATTGGCCGCCGTGCCCGGTTCGGTGCTGAACGCCTACGAAATGCCGAACACCGAAACAGCCGCCGTGCAAATACTGGCGGGTCAAGGCAAGCAGTTGACGCGCGTTTATGTCCATCCGCAAACCCTGGAAATATTAAAGGTGGCGTCGGAAGATGAGCGGCTGATGCAACTGGTGCATCATCTGCATGGCGATTTACTGCTGGGCGACAAAGGTTCCATGCTGGTGGAGCTGGCGGCATCATGGATGATCGTGTTGATTATCACCGGGCTTTATCTCTGGTGGCCGCGCAACGCTACGGGTCTGGCGGGCACCGTCTATCCCCGGATGAATAGCGGCGGACGGTTTTTTTGGCGCGACATCCATTCCGTCACCGGCTTATGGGTGTCTTTTTTTGTATTGTTCCTGCTGATTTCCGGCCTGCCCTGGGCAAAATCCTGGGGCGGCATGCTTAAACAGGTGCGGCAGATCGGGCAAACAACCGAAATAAAACAAGACTGGACTACCGGCCCCTCTTCGGAACTGGCGCAGCGCAAGGCCGCCAACAGCCCAGCTGTCGACGAGCATGAAGGGCATGGCGGAATGACACATACCCACGTCAACTACACCGGACTGGATCGTATGGTCGACATCGTGGCGTTGCAAAAGCTGGTGCCGCCGGTGCTGATTTCGCCGCCGAATAAGAAAAACCCAGTCTGGTCGGCGCGCTCGGACAGCCAAAACCGCATGTTGCGCGTCAACCTTAAATTGGATGCCGCAACCGGAAATATTATTGAGCGCAAGGATTTTTCGCAACGCCCGTTGCTGGATCGGATAATCGGCATCGGCGTTTCCGTACACGAAGGCCAGTTGTTCGGCTGGTTCAATCAGTTTCTCGGCGTGTTTACCGCGCTGGGTGTCATCACGGTTGCGGTTAGCGCCGTGGTGTTATGGTGGAGGCGGCGACCCGTTAATGCGCTGGGCGCGCCCAAAGCGCCCAACAATCAGCCCTTACCGGTTTATCTGGGCGTGTTGGTAGTGGCATTGGGAACGCTGCTACCTTTATTAGGCATATCGCTGATCGCCATTTTATTCATTGAATTTATAGTATTGCGCAGAATTGTCGGGGTGCGGAATTTTTTGGGGATAAGCCAGTAAGGGTAATTGTAGGGCGTTAAAATTCGGCTTCAAGCTGTGGGCGGCACATAACCTTCAGGCATGTCATTATTACCTTCAAATAAAAACTTGGTTCTTTCTTCCGCTAAAAAAGCCCTAGCTTTAGGGTCATAACTGGCCAATTTATTCTCGTTAATGAGCATGGTTTGTTTGCTTAGCCATTCTTTCCAGGCTTGCTTGGAAATATTTTCAAATATTTCCAAGCCTTTAGGCCCTGGAAATGGCGGTTCATCAAAGCCTTCGGCTTCTATGCCCAATTTTACGCACTTAACCATTCTAGTCATTGTTATCCTCATGTATGTTGTTGCAACAGCAGTTTAATCGGCGCTGGCAGTCCCAGCGTGTTTATCTGCTCAGAGTTATACCAGACAGCAAGGTTTGCTTCCATCACAAAATTTATAGGGTTATCTGTTCTGATAAGCACCGGCGTGTAATCCAAATGGTAATGAGAAAATGTGTGACGCCGGGTTGCCAGCGTTTGTGTCTCGCAAATAGGCCAGTTTTTGGTCAAGCACCAGTCGCGCGCGGATTCGATGCCGTCAAATTCCGGCAGGCTCCATAAGCCGCCCCAGATGCCGGTGGGTGGTCTTTTTTCCAGCAATATCCGGTTGCGATTGTCATACAGCAATAACAGAACCCGCTGTTTAACCGGCAGGGTTTTNNGGTTTTAGAGGGCCTGGGCGTCGGCAATACCGATACCGTGCCGGTTATTCTGGCCAGACAATGGCTTTCAAGAGGACACGCGCCGCAGGCCGGTTTGCTGCGTGTACAAATGGTCGCGCCTAAATCCATCATGGCCTGAGTGTATTCGGCGACACGGTTTATCGGTGTCAGCTGGGTGCTGATAGCCCATAGATCCTTATTAACCTGGCTATTTCCGGGCCAACCGGGTATCGCCATAAATCGGGCCAGCACCCTTTTGACATTGCCGTCCAGTATGGGATGGCTTTTTTTAAAGGCGATGCTCAAGATAGCCCCGGCTGTCGATAAGCCTATGCCAGGTAAGGCGATAAGTTCAGCTAGCGATTCAGGAAAATAACCCAGATCCACGATAAGTTGCGCCGTTTTATGCAGGTTACGCGCCCTGGCGTAATAACCCAAGCCTGACCAGCGATGCAAAACGTCATCAACTGGGGCTTGCGCCAAATTTTCCAGGGTAGGGAACCGTTCTACGAAGGCATTAAAATACGGAATAACGGTCGCAACCTGGGTTTGTTGCAGCATGGTCTCGGACAACCATACCCGGTAAGGCGTAATGTCTTGTTGCCAGGGCAGGTCTTTGCGGCCTTGCAGGTCGAACCAGACGAGAATATGTTGTTGGAAAATTGACGGGGTCATAATGTCAGTGTTTTTTAAAAAGGCCTTTTAATAAATCACCGACCCCAGGCCCTAATTTTTTATCAATTTTATCCGCCAACTTATCTATTTTTTCCTGATTTTTATCGATAAATTCTTCTATTTTTGCTTTATTCTTTTCGGTTAACAGCGCCGCTACATCCAGTGTATAAGTCGGCTTGCTGAAGGTGCCGGCTACCGTTATATTGATAGGCGTGTCATGGAACTGTTCAGGCGTTGTGGCGGTCGCTGCCGCTTTAACGAGCCGGGCATTAATTTTATAATCCAGTTTCTCTGTGTTCAGGTCGGCGCTACCCTTGCCATTGATACGTATCAGTGAGGCAGTGGCGATCAGGTCATTGTTTTTGATAACGCCGTCGCTGAGGGTTGCTGTTCCCGTTATTTCAGAAAACAGCGTCTGATCATTTTTATTATTGGCGGGTAATGCAGGCTCTTTGATTAATGCTTGGGCTTGAGTTATCATTTTTTGCAGATTAAAGCCTTTGACCGCGCTGTCTTTAAATAAAAAACTTAAACTTCCGTTGAGCGAGGATTTAAGCTCCCCGGCATTGTTGCCTTGTCCGTGCAGTTGTGCCGACAGATTCACGACTCCGCTCATTTGAGCTTCGCCTTTAAAGTCCTTAAGCAGGGGTTCAACTTGTACATGGCTTATTTTTTCGTCTATGACCATGTTCGGTTTTTTGTTGCGCATATCGGCGCTAAGACTGCCGTTATAGGTGCCTTGATAAAATGCTTTAGCGGACTGTTGCGTTTTAATAACACCATTGTTCGCATCCAGGGTTAACTGCATGCCCTGCATGCTCAGACCGTTTACTTTAAGTTTGCCCGCTGATAACTGGCCGTCGATATTCAACTTTTTTAAGGTCTCAGCCGACAAAGCGTAGACACCAGCCGCTAAGGCGACTGCCGGGCTTATTGTCGGCCTGGAAGAAGGGTCTTTGACCGGCGGTAAATAGCGATCTACATCAATGGCATCAGCCGCTAAATTAAAAGTGATAACGGGCTGGTCAAAGTCTTTAATCTGCGTGGAACCTTTGATTTGGCTGTCATCCAGGGTCATGGCCAGATTTTGCAAAGCGACCGAATTTTCTGTCGCCAGCAGGTTAAAGCTGATTGCAGACCTGTTTAAGGCATGGGCATCCTGCATGACAGGAACGGTAATGCCCAGTTGCGTCATGAGCTGAACCGGGTTGAAGGCGGCAACGGTAACAGGGCCCTGGAAAACCGGCTGGCCGTTAAGATTGTTGCCGGATAGCTCGGCAGAGATCGTTAGGTCTTTCGACTTAAGCTGTAAGCCGGACACTTTAACCGAGTGTTGAGACGTCTCCAGTACGGCATCAGCGACGGTAAGCGCAGCCGTTAGCGATTTGCCGGGGACGTGGTCGCCCTCTGCGCTAGTTTGTAACTCACTATGGCTTAACGCAAACGTATCTAATTTTTCATTAACCGTTAACCCGGTAGTGAGCTTGATCGATTCTGTAAATTTTGTGTCGGGATTTAAAACGACCAGAGCAAGATCAACGGCAACCCGCTCATCATAGGCAAATTTATCGGTATTAAGGTTTAGGTCTTTGATGAACAGATGTTTTCCCGAACGTTGATCATCCCAGGTAATCCGGGCATTTTCTACGGCAATGCCGCCGATGGCTAAAACCGCTAGCGCATTGCCTGTATTCGGTTCGCCGCTGTTATTAAGTGGTGGTATGGCGGCGGTTTTTGTCACATCCGTCGTGGTTAAATCATCCCAGTTACTTGCGCCCTGCGGGTTTTTTGCAAGATGCAGAGTCAACCCTTTTAAGACTATGCGGCTGACTTCAATTTTTTTTGATAATAACGGCAATAACTTGACCTTAATATCGCTTTCTTCCAGGGTTGCAAAGGGTTGATCCTGAAAGCCTGCGGCATTGCCCAGGGCCATTTGCCCTGTTGAAATGCCTAGCCAGGGGAAGATTGATAATTTCAGCTCGCCTGTCAAGGTCAGATCCCGGCCTGTTTTGTCTTTAACTGCGGCGGCAATCTCGGGCTTAAAGTTATTCGGATCGACGAAAAAGGGCAGGGCGAAGACTGCGATGATTATCAGAAAGACCGAAGCTGCAATGACCGATAGGATGATTTTAACGGGTTTTCCCATAATACTTTCCTGGTGTTAAAAAGATGTAATGATTGGCTATTATGGAATATCATGCAGCCCTGTTGCTAGTTAATTTCTAGCCGGAACCAATGATGTTGTATTACTTAATAATAATTAAAGAGGAGTGGGGGAGATGTCGTTTTTAGCTATATTGGCCGGTATTGCTGTTCTTGTGTGGTTTTATTTAACCGCAAAGGATAAAGGCGAGGAGCGTTTTAAGTGGGCTATTATAGGCTTGATAGGTTATTGGCTTGCCTGGTGGGCGGTTAAGTTGACCGTAGTTAAAGCGCTATCAGGATTTGTGGCGAATAGCCCCGTGATGGCATTTATAGTTATTTTGATGCCTACTTTTTGTGCTATTGCGGCCGCTTTTTTAATCAGAAAGAAGTTGTTGGCAGAGACGGCTGAAAAATAAAAAATCAAGTGCAAGGCGAAAGGTGCAAGGCGAAAGCGGAAAAAGCCTAATCTTCTCACGGTCGCCCTTTGTCTTTAGGGCTTCCAATTTAAAGTGGGACACTATACAGATAACATCCCTCTAAGGGATGTTATCTGTTCCGCCTTAAGGTGGTAGCAGTCTTTAGCCTTGCAGATTGAGCACTAATTACAACTTATCTGCATTTTTATCCAGATATTCGGCAACCCCGGCAGGGTTTGCATTCATGCCTGCATCGCCTTTAGTCCAGCCGGCCGGACAGACTTCGCCATGTTCTTCGTGAAATTGTAACGCATCAATGATGCGCAACAATTCATCCATGTTACGGCCTAAAGGCAGGTCGTTTACAACCTGATGGCGAACAACGCCGCTACGGTCGATCAGGAAAGTGCCCCGGTACGCAACGCCGCCATCCGCCTCGACATCGTAATCTTTAACGATGGCATGGGTTAAGTCAGCTGCCATTGTGTAACGGACTGGGCCTATGCCGCCCTTGTTGATGGGGGTGTTGCGCCAGGCATTGTGGGTGAAATGAGAGTCTATAGAGACCGCAATAACTTCGACGCCACGGCTTTTGAATTCATCCGTACGGTGATCCAAAGCAATCAGTTCACTTGGACAAACAAAAGTAAAATCCAACGGGTAGAAAAATACGACTGCATATTTACCGTTAGTGGCGTCAGAAAAGCTGAACGAGTCAACTATTTGACCATCACCCAGCACTGCTGGGACTGTAAAATCAGGTGCTTGTTTACCGACTAATACGCTCATTAATTGTCTCCAAAAATATTGAAAAAGCAAAAGGTTATAGGGCTACGCCAAGCCACGGGGTGCAGCGGCGTGGTCGTATTCTACACCGAATGGGTTGGTAATTGTCCAGTGTTGTTGTTTTTTTAACTTGCTTTTATGCCAACTTTAGCGATAATCCATAAATTATGGGTCACGAAAACTACAACAACGTTGGGTTTTCAAGGACGTTTTAAAGTTTGGCGGCACAGCCTTGCTGTTAAATTAATACATATAATTCTTGTCGGGGGGATTGTTCTATGGCAAAAAATAAACACATTACCGAGCCGGACGTGTTCGGTTTTCAGGTGCGTATCGTAAGACGGGGCAAAGAAAGTAGCCGTTATTTTTCACATAAATTGTGGGGCAACAAAATTAAATCGCTACAGGCGGCGATAACTTGGCGAGATCAGATGCTGGTCGTTTTAAAAGGCAGTAAGACGCGTTTTCTCAAACCGCCCAAAAACAAAACCACTACGGGCGTCACGGGCGTATCAAGAACCATCAAATACGATCATCGAAAAGATAAAAATTATCTGTGTTATACGGTTTTTTGGGTCTGCAACGGCAAATCCAGAAATAAAACCTTT
>PMJA01000165.1:0-145 GCA_003158415.1 Methylobacter sp. | reverse complement strand
TGGTTTATCTTGCCAGACGGCGCTCAGCTGTGGGCAGACGTAGGCCGGAATAAGGCCAGCCGCGCGTAGCGCAGGGTGGGCGTTTCCGGCATACCGATACACGGATTTGCCGGAAACGCTGGTTCTCGCTTACGCTCGTACAGGC
>PMJA01000084.1 GCA_003158415.1 Methylobacter sp. | reverse complement strand
GCCACTATCTGCCGATTTTGACCTGGGGGCCTGAATATTCACGCCGAACGCTGGTCAGCGATCTTGTCGCTGCGGCAATCGTCACGGTGATGCTGATTCCGCAGTCGCTGGCCTACGCACTGTTGATAGGCCTGCCTGCGCAAGTCGGACTCTATGCTTCAATGGCGCCGCTCGTGCTTTATGCGATCTTCGGGACGTCGCGCACCTTGGCGGTAGGACCCGTAGCGGTCGCAAGCCTGATGACGGCAGCCGCAGCGAGCCAATTCGCTACCCAAGGCTCACCTGAGTTTTTAGGCGTGGTCGTCGCCATAGCCATGGTTGCAGGGATACTGCTAATCGCGATGGGCTTGCTACGGCTGGGTTTTCTCGCCAACTTTCTCAGTCATCCTGTCATCTCGGGATTCATTACTGCCGCAGCTATCCAGATTGCGGCTGGCCAGGTCGGCCCGCTGCTCGGCATCCGCGCACACGGGGAAAATCTGCTGGAAATACTGACTTCACTTGCACCCAATCTCGCCAATAGCAAACCCGTTACTGCAGCGATTGGCTTCGCGGCGTTTGCCTTTCTGCTGTGGGCGCGTGGTGGCCTTAAACCCTTGTTGCTTAGTTTGGGACTCAATGAACGTTTGGCAGATATTTTCGCCAAGACCGGTCCGGCCATGACTATCGTTGCAACCACCACGGCGGTCTGGGGGCTGGGACTCGAAGCACGCGGCGTAGGTATCCTCGGCGACGTTCCCAGCGGACTGCCTTCGCTCGCGCTGCCGCCGGTCGACATCGCCCTGTGGCAAACTATTCTTATCCCCGCGCTATTGATCAGCATTGTAGGTTATGTCGAGTCGATCTCGGTCGCTCTTACGCTGGCTGCCAAACGCCGCCAGCGAATTAATCCCGACCAGGAACTGATTGCGCTGGGCGTCGCAGACATCGGAGCGGCCCTCTCGGGCGCCTTCCCCGTTACCGGCGCACTTTCGCGTTCGGTGGTGAATTTTGATTCTGGCGCTCAGACCCCGGCTGCGGGTGCCTACACTGCCGTGGGTGTCGCGCTGGCGACGCTCTTCCTGACACCTTTACTCTTCTACCTCCCGAAAGCGACGCTGGCTGCGATCATCATCGTCGCAGTCCTCTCGCTAGTAGACATTGGCGCACTCAAACGAACTTGGCAGTATTCGTTTGCCGACTTTGCCGCCATGATCGCCACGATCCTATTGACTTGGGTGCATGGCGTCGAGGCTGGGCTAATAGCAGGCGTGGGGCTTTCGATCTTTCTTCACCTCTACGCCACCTCAAGACCGCATGTGGCTGTGGTGGGACAGATTCCGGGAACCATGAATTTCCGCAACATGGCCCGTCATACCGTGGTGACCGATTCCGAGATTCTGTCGCTACGGGTAGACGCCAGTCTTTATTTCCCAAACGCCCGATTCATTGAAGACTTGATTAACCAGGCCGTTGCGGATAACCCGGCGGTTAAGCACGTTATCCTCGAATGCCCTGCTGTTAACAGGATTGACATCTCAGCGCTGGAAAGCCTTGAGGCGATCAATCGCAGGCTCAAGGATGGCGGAATTACTTTCCACCTGTCCGAGGTAAAGGGCCCCATCATGGATCGCCTGCTAAAGTCGCATTTTCTGGCAGAACTGACCGGCAAGGTTCACCTGACCCAATACGATGCCGTGGACAGTATCAATCCTGAGTTAGCACGCCGTACCCGCGAAGCACAGAGACTAGAAGGATAAGCATGAAAATTGTCGAGATTATTTACCGCTACGATGCCGACGCCGGTATGGCCCGAGAGCGGCCTGCCGATGCAGAAGCCGCGTTGCAGCGTATGAACGATGGCAACCGGGCGTTTGCAGAGCTGTTTAACAGTCAAAANNCGGGTTCCGATCGGACACATTTTCAACGAAGGGCCCAATGAACTTTTCGTGGTGCGTGTGGCGGGCAATACACTGGGCAGCGATGTGCGCGGCAGCCTTAACTACGCGCTCGAACATCTCGGCGAGAGCCTAAAGCTGGTGGTCGTGCTCGGCCACAGCGGTTGCGGGGCCGTCACTGCAGCAGTCGATGTTTTTTTGGATCCCACAACTTATTTGTCGCTCGTATCCAAACATACAGTGCGCATGCTGGTCGACCGGCTGCAGGTTGTCGTTCATGCGGCGGCCCAGCGCTTGGAAGCAGCGTTCGGGCCTGACGTCAGCCACCATCCGCGATACCGCGAAGCACTGATCGAGCTATCGGTGGTCACCAACGCTGCGCTGGCGGCCTACACACTGCAGCAGGAGATAGGCAGCGGTGAAATCGACGGCGTACGCGTTGTTTACGGTGTCTACCAGCTGAAAGAGCGAACGGTCTGGGCGCCGCGTTGCGGCAGCGATGAAGTGGACGGCCTTGCCGCTCCGCCAGCAGACGCCGAGGCCTTTATCGAATTCAGCAACGCTGTTCTCCAGTCGCAACGGATTACTGCGTTGCTTGCGACGTGAATAAGTCTATTCAGGCGACCGGGTCTGTCATTTTAAAAAGCCTCACCGCCGATCCGGTGATGATCACACAATGAACGGAGAAACGCACATGACTGACGAAACAAATAACAACGGGCAACCGGCTGGTCTAGTCACTACCACGTTTGAAAATACAAAATTAAATGTCATTCCCTTAAATTGGAAAGAGGTGTACTACACCAATTGTCCGCTGGTTTCTGCCAGCAATGTCGACCAGGAACTGGGCTGGACACGGGAAGAGTACAAGAAGATCGGCGTCAAATATGGCTTCTTACGCTCTGTCCGCGAAAACGACTGGTATCCTCACTACATCCACAATCTCGACAACCTGATCCGCTTCGGCGGCTTGTTCCCGCCCGTCCACGTTCACGCGGACATCCGCCGCACCAAACTATTGGGTGTGACGCACGCGCCGCACGAAGGCGGCTGCATGATGGTGCGTGCTAGAGACGACATATATCGGATGACCGAACTGAAAGGCAAGAAGATCGGCCTGTCGAAAAGCTTGAACAGCATCAAGAACGACTGGTGGCGTATCCAGGAGGAACAAGGTATCGAGCTGATGCTGCGCATGAACGGCATGACCCGCGCCGACGTAGAAATCGTGGAATTCCCCTACGCGGATGACTGGTACAACAAGCCCGAAATGCTGGCTCCAATGGAGAACCCGTCTGAATTGTGGCTAAAGCGTAACCACAAGTACGATCTGGCCTTTCGTCCATTGGAAACAGCACTGCTGAATGGTGTCGTCGATGCCATTTATACGCAAAGCAAACCCTTCCAGCATCTTCAGGAAGCGACGGGCAAGATGAAGGCTATCGAAGATTTGTCCAGGTATCCGGATTGGACCTTGCAGGTAGCCAATATCCCTGCTGCCATCACCTGCACCGATGTGATGGCCGAGCAGCACCCCGAACTGGTTGTTGCCTTCATGAAAGGCATGATCAAGGTAGGCCGCTGGGCCAACGAGCATAAACACGCAGCAGCCGCAATCCTCGACAAGCAGACCTTCTATCTGGATGTGGAAGATACCTACGAAGGTATCAAGCACATCGACATGGTGCCAAACCTGTCGCCACAGAATCTGGCATCCGTTGAGATCGGTAAGGACTTCATGCTCAGCCACGGTTATATCAAAAATAACTTTGACGTGCATGAGTGGGCCGCACCGGAATTCATTGAACAGGCGGCCAGGGAACTGTTGGAAGACGAATGGAAGAAAATGACCACATCAAAGCTGCCCGAGACGGCTGCAGCCCTACAAACAGGACTACGGACGGGATAACCTGGGCGCATACTCAGAAAACACGTAGTGGCTAGGATATGTTGGGCGACAAACAGCAGAATATTGAGGTTTGTCATCCTCTTTTCTTTAAGTTTAATAAGGTGGGAGTACAACGGCTTTAGCCGTTGTTGTGCCNNGTTGCACTCCTGCTTAACTTAATGCATGAATATACTGTTTTGAGCCAATCTTTAACAGAGCATCGGCTAAAGTTTGGCAAATTGTTGTAACTAACGGCTGAAATTATGAGTAAAGAATTACCCATCACCTATCTGGCACGGTACAGCGAGACTGCTTGGAGCCTGACCGGTCTACCACTGACGGTGCGCGGCGAACATGCTGCCCGCCGGTTTAGGGAACGGTTGCGGGGACTGACATTCGCAAAGGTGTTTATGGCACTCGCCTTGACACTTTTTTCAATTGCCCCAGCACTGGCAGCGCAAGAGCAAGTCATTGCGGATAAACCCACTGCCGATAAAGCTGCCTCAGCTCCACTCACCATTCAACAAAAAACGGATGCGGTGCAGGCCAGTCTTAATAAGATTCGCGGTCGTTTAGCCCTCTTACCCTCCGATGAAGCTAGAGCGCCGCCTGAAGTAATGACCAGTGAATGGACGGAATACAGACGGCTATTGAATCTGCTTGTCAACACCTACGAGAGCCATATCGATTCTCTGAATAAGCTTAATAGTATTCGAAACTCTCACCAGGATTTTCAGGAGAAATCGAGTGCCTGGCAGGGTTTTCCGAAGCCAGGCCCCTATTCTGTCGATTTTGTTGATGATTTATGGGACAAAGTTCAGGCCAAGGATCGCGAGATTAAATCTGTCCGCCTCGAAAAGGACATGTTTTCGGGTTTGCTCGAAGCTCAACGAGTATCGCTAACTAATTCCGGGCAGGCGTTACGGCGGGCAAAAGAGGCATTGCAAACTGCGGCAAAGGACACTTTAGATCGTGCCCGCTGGCTTATGGAGCTCAGTGAATTGCGCAACCTTTATGATCAGGCGCGGATGGCGGCACTCGATAGCGAAAGAGAGTACCATCAGGAAATGCTGGCCTACCGGATCGACGAACGGACATTGCTAGAGCGTCAGGCCTTTGCTGCAAGTCGTGCCTCTCCTCTTTCTAAAGAGGATCGTGATGCCAATCTAGCGAATCTTGATCAGTTGCAACAAGACCTTGAGCATGAAACGCAGCAAGCGTTAGAGAAAGACAAGGCCATACAGTCGCAATTGATTCAGGTGCGAACTCATTTGCGCGAGGCACTTGAACGTTCGACTATGCCCTCCCGAGACGCGGCAGAAACTCACCTCCCCGACACTCAGCACTTACAGCAGGAATTAGATACGGTAACGGTCGAAGCGCAGGCTTCATCTTCGAATTTAAACGTATTACGTCTACTTGATGAGGCGCAGGTGGGTCGCCGACAAATGTGGGGATTGCGTTATCATATCGAACATGCCGAAGACATCAAGACACTCGATGATGCCCAGGTGGACATACAGCAGGGCCTCAATCACCTCAGCTTAAGGCAAGAATACCTGCGATCCGATCTCGACATGGCACGGCGGCGCTTGGAAGACCAGCAGAAACGGCTAATCGACTGGAAGCCTGAATATGGGGATTATGCCTTAGGCCAACGTCAATGGCTCGCCTATTCACAACAGGAAACAGCGTTGCGTCGCGTAGTTGCTGAAACTGATAATTTGGACGCCTCCTTACTTAGTTTGCAGGAATTACTGCGGTGGCAGCATGAAAAAAGCAGCTTGAATGATCGGCTGCAGGGTTTTTATGTCAAAAGCCTGGATTTGGCAGCGGCGCTTTGGGATTTTGAACTACTGACTATTGAGGACAAGATCATCCTTGAAGGTCACGAGGTGATCAACAAGAGCAGCGTGACGGTCGGTAAAATCCTGCGTGTATTGCTGATCCTGGGCATAGGGTTCTGGCTAACCTCGCGGATTGTTGATTATGGGGGTCGCCAGATCAAACGCCGGTTGCCTGGCCGTGAAAGCGCCAGCTTATTGGGGCTAAGGCTGTTTAGTCTATTCATGGCCGTGGGACTGATCATTGTTGCGTTGGTGAGGGCGCACATTCCGCTGACGGTATTTACCTTCTTCGGTGGTGCGCTGGCCATTGGTATTGGTTTCGGTGCCCAGAATATCATTAATAATTATATTAGCGGCTTGATTCTGCTGGCCGAGCGAACCATCAAGTTAGGCGACATTGTGGAGGTGGATAGCGTCCTCAGTCGCGTAACGAAGATTGGCAGCCGTTGTTGCCAAGTGCATCGCTTTGACGGGATCGATATGCTGATTCCGAACAGCAGTTTTTTGGAGAAAAATGTCACTAACTGGACCCTCTCCGACCAGCATCTTCGCTGCACCGTTACTGTTGGCGTCGCTTATGGCTCACCGGCTCGTAGCGCATTGGCTCTGGTTGAGCGTGCAGCAGCCGAACATCCCCAGGTACTAAAAGATCCCGCACCCGATGTTTATCTGCAGGAGTTCGCAGACAGCGCCCTGAGCTTTCGTTTGGATTTTTGGGTCGATCTGGCCGTCCAGTCCAATCGCCTGCGCGTGATGAGTGATGTTCGCCTGCATATCGACGAGTTGTTCGCTCAAAACGGGATCGTCATCGCTTTCCCGCAACGGGATGTGCATCTGGATCTGTTAAATCCAATCAAAGTGGAATTGACCACAGCCGCATCAGGCGCGATGGCGCGAGATTAAAAATAATCCGGATGGGCTGTCCGCCTGGTGTAGGTGGTCTAGCCTCGTGTCCGGAGCGCTTGCTATCACAAAAAACCCACAAAATAAGGAAAAGTTATGAATACTCTCCAATCCGATGCCTTTGTTTTCTTTGGTGCGATGGGTGATCTTGCCTATAAGAAGATATTCCCGTCGCTGCAGGCGATGATCCTGCGCGGTAACCTCAATGTGCCGGTCATTGGCGTGGATCGATCCGCCGAAAATCTCGATGAGCTAAAAGCCCGCGCACGCAGCAGTCTGGAAAAAAGCGGGGGATTTGATGCTGCGGCGTTTGAAAAACTCAGTGGCCTGATGCGTTATGTGCAAGGTGATATTACCGATCTGGCAACGTTTCAGGCTTTGCGCAAGGAACTTAATGACGCCCAGAGACCAGCGTTCTATATGGCGATCCCGCCGTCAATATTTCCGGCGGTCGTGGAACAATTAGCCAAAGCGGGTTGCACCCAAGGCGCCCGCGTCATCCTGGAAAAGCCCTTCGGACATGATCTGGTTTCGGCGCAAGCACTGAACAGGGTGCTTTTCGCTAACTTTGACGAGGCTGCTATCTATCGCATTGATCATTACCTAGGCAAGCGACAGGTGCATAACATGGTGTATTTCCGCTTCACGAATGCGTTCCTGGAACCCTTCTGGAATCGCAATCATGTTGAAAGCGTGCAAATCACGATGGCGGAAAATTTCGGCGTCCAAGGCCGGGGGAGCTTTTATGATGAGACCGGGGCTATCCGCGATGTCGTGCAAAAT
>PMJA01000044.1 GCA_003158415.1 Methylobacter sp. | reverse complement strand
CGTCCAGCAATTCATAAAAAAGCACCCTGCTTTTACCACCGGCGGCATACGCGCTCTTATCTTCAATGAACACACTAACGGCCTTGCAAAATCGGGTGCAATTGTTCGTATCGGCAGAAAAGTATTAATTAACGAAGAAAAGTTCTTCGGTTGGCTCGAAGCCCAAAATGGAGCTAAATAGTCATGGGCGAATTAGGCATTCCCGAAGGCCTGAATTGTAGCGGCAACGCAAGCGAGGAGTCGCAGATCAATAATATTCCATGGCAGTGCGGGTTACATGCCCGCAAAGGTTAATGCCATGACTTTTAAAGCCGATTTACCCAACAACATACGCAGTCATTTAAAGAGCGATAACCATAAATACAAAGAAAGCGGCATTCACATCAACGGCTTAAAATGCCCTGCATGTGGCAAAAATGAAGCATTTGCTTATTTTGATAAGCCGTTTTCTATCTTTTGTCACCGTAATAATGAATGCGGTACAAACACGCCTGTTAAACAAGTCTATCCTGAACTTTGGCAAGATTTGGCAAAGCAATACCCGCCGACACCGATCGACAAAAAAGCCACCGCACGCGCTTATCTGGAATCACGCGGTTTAAAATCTGAGTTAATCGAGTTTAAGCAAGGCTTTGTAGATAAGCATCAAACGCTGATTATTGAGCATGACGGGGTTAAATTTCAACGCCTTATCGACTATGCCGGAAAAGATAAAACGCGTCTTACCATCTATAAAGGCAAGGTATTTGAAATGGCTAACGTATCGGACAGCAATATCATTTTTGTTACCGAGGGCGTACTGAACGCAATCAGCCTTGAACAATCTGGACGGGCGGCAATCGCTACTTATTCCAGTGGAAGCGTTCCAGAAGACTACTACGAAGCCAATAAGCACAAAACTTTTGTAGTTGCTTTCGATAACGACAAAGCAGGTATTAAGGGTATTCAAAAAACAATCGATTGTTTCAAAAAGCTTGGAATAACAGATTATAAAATTGCTCTTGCGCCAAAGAATCAAGACTGGAACGACTTGCTTGTTAATGGACTGCTTGATACCAACAGCATCGATAAAACGCTTGAGAAGGCTTATTGGCAAGGGGAGTTAGCCTTTGCTACCAGTGCGCTAGAACACTTCATTATCTATTTAAAACGCTACGCAAAAACAGTTACTCTGATTTTTGAGTTTGATGATCGGACATATAAAGGATATATGGTTCCAAAGAAAAACGGCGATGATCCTGAAATAAAAGTAAAACGCCTTGCTGATTGCACTATTCGATTATTGCATTCCGTCATTGACGACACTCAAGACGATAAGCAGAGAATGGAACATTACATCGAGCTTTATTCGAAACGGGAAGGCAAAGGGCGTGCTAGGCTTGATTCTACCGAACTTGTGAGGCTGGACGCTTTTAAAACTGCACTACAAAATCACAGACAACTGTTTTTTGGCAATGGTGACGATTTAACCGCATTGGCCGAATATTTATTTAAGCCAAAGCCGCCAAAAATAAGGGCTTTATCAACAATTGGCTATGACGATAAAACGGGCGGTTTTTACTTCCCTAAATTCATGTATGACGCGAACGGCAAACGCATTAACGCCAATGCTGATAAATATTTTCAAGAGTCGAATATCAAGCCGTTTATGGATTGCAGCGACTCAGTTATCAGTAGACTTGAACCGGTAGACATTAAAAAGTTTATTGCCCTGCTTTACGCCGCTTATGACTATAAAGGCTTATTGGCTTTTGGTTTTTACATAGCCGCTCTTTTTAGCCATCTTATTTTTGAGCATTACAATTTTTTCCCTTTCCTGAGTCTGTACGGCGATCCGCACGCCGGAAAAAGCTTTCTATCGCGCCTATTTAATCGATGCTTATTTATCGATAGCGAAGGGCAAACCATGACGGCATCTAACACGGCAAAGGGCGAGCTACGCAAAATCAGCCAAAAATCCAGCCTGGTCTGTGCATTATTGGAAGGCCGGAAAGATAAAAGCCGGTTCGACTACGACAGCATTTTACCGCTTTACAATCGTAATGCGCTTTATTCACGGGCGACCACTTCCCAAGATAACCGAACTCACGATTTACCGCTCAAGGCCGCGTTATCGTTTGTCTGGAATCACGAGTGCTTTACATTGAAACCGGCGAAAGAAAGAGTCATAAGCTTGCACTTTGCTGACAGTGATTTAAACGACGCTACCGGCAAGGCTTGGACTGAGTTAAACGCCTATTCACCGGAACAGCTTGCAAGCATTGGTGATTACTATAGTGGACCCCAAAATCCGGACAGTCATTTAAGATGGTGTCTTCCATGAAAGGTAGGCCGAAATGAGTGAAACAAAACGTAAGATTTTGACGAGTACACAAAAAGCTAAAATAGCATTAGCGGCGGTGAAGGAGCAGAAAACAGTCAACGAGATTGCCCAAGAGTTTGGCGTTCATCCCACCCAAATAGGACTATGGAAGAAGGCCTTGATTGAAAATGCCAGCCAACTGTTTGAGGTGAAGCGAGGACGTAAGTCCATTGATCCACAGAGTGATCCAGAGCGCTTGTATGCCAAGATTGGACAGCTCAATATGGAACTGGATTGGCTTAAAAAAAAGTCAGGGATCAGCCTTTAAGCGAAAGACAGGCCTGGATCAATTCCGGTGATGAGTTGACTGTTGTTCGGCAGTGCCAGCTGGCTGGTATTGCTCGATCTACGGTCTATGCAAGTAAAGTAGTGATTGTGGATGAGTACGAACGCCTATTACTGCGTTTGCTGGATGAAGAATATACTCGCCATCCTTTTTATGGCAGTAGGAAAATGACGGTTTGGCTACGCATTCAGGGGTATCCTGTGAACCGAAAGCGGGTGCAGCGTTTGATGCAAATACTGGGCTTGGCTGCCATGGTGCCTGGCCCGAATACCAGCAAAAAACATCCGCAACACAAGATTTATCCTTATCTGCTCAGAGGTTTAGCCATTACTCTACCGAATCAGGTCTGGAGTACTGATATAACCTATGTACGACTTGCGCATGGCTTTATGTATCTGGTGGCAATTATCGATTGGTACAGTCGTAAAGTATTAGCCTGGAAGCTTTCAAATACCATGGATGTCAGCTTTTGCCTGGAATGTTTGACTGATGCGCTCAATGACCATGGCGCACCCGAAATTTTTAATTCTGATCAGGGCTCACAATTCACAAGTAGCAGTTGGATCAAGATATTACAGGGGTACGGTTGTAAAATAAGTATGGATGGACGTGGTCGCGCACTGGATAATATTTTTGTTGAGCGGCTATGGCGAAGTGTAAAATACGAGGACATTTACCCGAAAAACTATGTCGTCGTGGCTGACCTGTTAGTGGGTTTAACTGAATATTTTTTATTCTACAACAGTGAGCGGTTTCACCAAGCATTGAGCTATAAAACGCCAAATGAAGTCTATCTGACAGGCATCGGAGGCGGAGTAAAAATAGTTGATCATTTTAGTGATAAACAGGGTTCTTCAAAAAAAGAAGTGGGACAGCGCCAATCCGCTGTAACGGAATCGATACCCTCTTAAATTCAATGAAATAATGTCTGGACAATGGGGTCCACT
>PMJA01000190.1 GCA_003158415.1 Methylobacter sp. | reverse complement strand
GTTTCAACTTCGGGTAATTCAGGCATGATGTGAGACCTTGATCAGTGAAGGGCGAAGTTTAACATGACTGTATCAACCGTTTGACGCTCACGGCTAAAAATCTCTGTGTCTTTGTGGTGATCTGGGGTTTTTAGGGTTATTCTTAGTCCGAAAAATGAATCTACCAAAAGAATTGTCCACGAAAGACACGAAAAGCACGAAAGATTTTGCAACCTATTCTTTCGACTACTTTTTTCGTGCCTTTCGCGCTTCCCACGACTGTGCTCAGTACAAGTTTCGTGGACAGTGCGTAACATCAGGCATTAAACAGCAGCTACGGTCTTTCATCTTAAACCTTAATAAGTAATGGCTAACACACTCATTTTCTCCCCCAACGTTCCCGCCTCAAAAGATCATTCTGTCATCTGGACAGGATTAACCGGATGCGGCGACTCCCTGGCTTTGGCTAACGCCATCAGCAATGAAAACCGTTTATTTGTGATCGTCACGCCCGACAATCAAACCGCCTTACGTCTTGAACATGAGCTGGCGTTTTTTTTGCAGGGCGCACATCCTATTTTGCATTTTCCCNNGGCGCATTGGTGGTTTCGGTGACCACGTTAATGCACCGGCTGGCGCCCAGGGAACATGTATTAGCCAACAGTTTCGCCATTAAAATTGGCGATGACTTTAACCTGGAGCTGAACCGGATCAAGCTGGAAAGCGTGGGTTACCAGTGCGTATCGCAAGTCTATCAACATGCCGAATTTGCTGTCAGGGGCGCAATTGTCGATTTGTTCCCGATGGGTAGCAAAACGCCTTTCCGCATTGAATTATTCGATGAGGAAATTGAATCCATCCGCACCTTCGATCCCGAAAGCCAAAGATCATTGGAAAAAATCGATCAAATCCAGTTATTCCCGGCGCGGGAATTTCCGTTTACCGACGAATCCATCAAACATTTTCGTCAGGCATTCCGGGATTATTTTCCGGAAACATCGCCCAAAAACACCTTGTATGTCGATGTCAGCAAAGGCATTACGCCCAGCGGCATTGAATATTATTTGCCGCTGTTTGTAGAGCGGACAGCGACATTATTCGATTATTTGCCGTCGTCGGCGGTTTTAGTGGCATCCGACACCTTTGACGCCACCGCCGAGGCTTTCTATGCCGAAGCCGAGGAACGGTTCCAGCAGCGCAAATACGATGTATCCCGGCCCCTGCTAAAACCTGAACACCTTTTTTTGTCAGCTGACGAATTGACGCAAAGAACTGCCGGGTTTGCACGGATTACGCTGGAAGACAAGGCGGTCGAAGGTGGCGTCGCTTTCGCCTGCCATCCGCTGCCGGATTTAACGCTGGACGCCAAACTGCATGAACCCGCCCTGGCTTTACAGCAATTTATCGGCTTGTTCGATGGTAAAATATTATTTGTCGCCGAATCGGCGGGACGCCGGGAAGGCCTGATCGACAAGCTCAGATCCTATAAAATCAGCGTCAAGCCGGTGGAAAGCTGGCAGGCCTTTTTAAAATCCGAAGTGTCGCCTTGCATTCTTGTCGCTCCTATGGCTTACGGCTTATGGCTGGAGGCTGATCAAAAGAAATCGCCTGCGATTGCCATCATCACGGAAAGCCTGCTGTCCGGCGAAAAAGTGTTGCAACGGCGCAGACGGCGCAAATCCGCAGCCCGCGAGCTGGAAAACATCGTCAACAATCTTAACGAGTTGACGATAGGCGCGCCGGTAGTCCATCAGGAACACGGCGTAGGCCGCTACTTAGGCCTGCAAACCTTGCAGATTGGCGGCATCGCGGCGGAATTCCTGACCCTGGAATACGCCAATCATGACAAGCTTTATGTGCCCGTTTCGTCCTTGCACCTGATAGGCCGTTATACCGGCATGAGTCCTGAAAATGCGCCTTTGCACAAATTGGGCGGCGATCAGTGGGGCAAGCTCAAGAAAAAAGCCATCGCCCAGATTCGCGACGTCGCGGCGGAATTATTGGAAATCCATGCCAAACGAGCCGTAAAACTGGGTCATGCTTTTGTTATAGACGCCGCCGACTATCAGGCTTTTGCCGATGCCTTCCCCTTTGAGGAAACGCCCGATCAGCAGGCCGCGATTGAAACCATACTGGAAGATATGGCCAGTCCCCAGCCTATGGATAGGGTGATTTGCGGCGATGTCGGTTTCGGTAAAACCGAAGTTTCCATGCGGGCGGCGTTTATCGCTGTGCAAAGCGGCAAGCAGGTGGCGGTATTGGTGCCGACGACGTTACTGGCGCAGCAGCATTATCAAAACTTTCGGGATCGCTTTGCCGATTGGCCGGTACGCGTGGAAGTGATGTCGCGATTTGTCAGCCCCAAACAACTCAAGGAAATTACCGAAGAATTGGCCGAGGGCAAGGTCGATATAGTGATAGGTACGCATACTTTATTGTCCAAGGAGCTTAAGTTTAAAGAACTGGGATTGGTGGTGATTGATGAGGAACACCGCTTCGGTGTGCGGCAAAAAGAACACTTCAAAAAACTGCGTAGCGAGCTGGATATGCTGACACTCACCGCCACGCCTATCCCACGGACATTGAATATGGCGATGTCGGGATTGAGGGATATTTCCATTATCGCCAGTCCGCCGCCCAACCGCCATGCCATCAAGACCTTTATCAGCGAATGGGTGGATGCGCAGATCCGGGAAGCCTGCTTGCGTGAAATCAAGCGCGGCGGACAGGTATTCTTTCTGCACAATGAAGTCAAAACCATGGAAAAGATGGCGCGGCAACTGGCTGAGCTGATACCGGAAGCGCGGATAGAAATGGCGCACGGACAAATGCCGGAACGCGAATTGGAGCGCATCATGCTGGATTTTTATCACCAGCGCTTTAATCTGCTGTTGTGCTCCACCATTATTGAAAGCGGCATCGACATCCCCAGCGCCAACACCATTATTATCGACCGCGCCGACAAATTGGGCTTGGCGCAACTGCATCAATTACGCGGTCGGGTCGGGCGCTCCCATCACCGTGCCTACGCCTATTTTATCGTGCCGCCGAAAGCCGTAATGAGCAAGGACGCGATGAAGCGGTTAGAAGCGGTGGAAGCCTCCGGCGATTTAGGCGCGGGATTCATGTTGTCATCCCATGACATGGAAATTCGGGGCGCAGGCGAGTTGCTGGGCGACGATCAAAGCGGTCAAATTCAGGAAATCGGCTTTACCTTGTACACCGAACTGCTGGAGCGGGCCGTCAACGCCTTAAAATCCGGCAAACAGCCGGAATTGGATACGCCGATGGACAGAGGCGCGGAAGTCGATTTGCAAACAGCCGCCCTGATCCCTGAAGATTATCTGCCGGATATCCATGCGCGTTTGGTGTTATACAAACGCATCTCCAGCGCTGAAACCCTAGCCGATTTGCATGAATTGCAGGTGGAAATGATAGACCGTTTCGGCCTGTTGCCGGAGCCGGTGAAAACCTTGTTTTGCGTGACCGAATTAAAACAATCGGCTGAAAAATTGGGCATTAGGAAAATAGAGGCTAACGCAGGCGGCGGCCGCATCATCTTTACCTCGGAACCGCGCATTAATACCGACCAGTTGATTAAGCTGATACAAACCCAAGCGCAATGCTATAAGTTTGATGGCACGGACAAGCTACGGTTTATCCATCCATTTGAGACGACGGTGCAGAAGCTTGAGTTTATTAATGGCTTGCTTGGGAAATTGAGTTTGGAAACGGCGTAGCTTTTTTCTAACTACACTATTTAGAGAGACATAATGAAAAGTCATTTTTTCGCCTACATAAGTAAAATTCGTTGGCTGCAACGCTGGGGATTAAAGCGTAATTCTGTAGCCGAGAACGTAATGGAGCACAGCTGGGAAGTTTCTGTTATTTCCCATGCGTTAGCCTTAATAAGAAATTGTTATTTTGATGGCAATCTTGATGTTAATGCCATTGTTGTTGCCGCACTGTATCACGATTGCAGTGAGGTTTTGACGGGCGACATGCCTTCACCTATAAAATATCATTCCCCTGAAATAACGAAAGCTTATAAATCAATCGAAAAGCAAGCTGAGCATGAGTTATTGAATCTTTTACCTAAAAAGCTTCAAGAGGAGTATAGGCCTGTTATGATTGAAGAAGAACTGCCTAAAGAGCACAAAGCTATCATTAAAGCAGCCGATACCATTTCAGCGTATTTGAAATGCAAAATGGAAGTGGCGGCTGGAAATCAGGAATTCTCTATTGCTGAAAAAAATATTGAGGATAAATTAAAAGCTATTAATTTGCCGGAAGTCCAGTTTTTTTTAGATACGTTTACATCAAGTTATGAATTAACATTGGATGAGTTGTTTAAGTAACTATTGCCTTTTCTTTAGGTTATTCTATCGCTTAAGCTGTACTTTTTTAAATGCTTAACTGACTTAGGAAATGAAGATGTCTGATTATAAAAAATACGTGTGCGACATTTGCGGTCATATTTATGATGAAGCGAAGGGTGATGAAGATAGCGGCATAGCGCCGGGTACGCTATGGGAAGATGTGCCCGATGATTGGCATTGCCCTGAATGCGGCGCAGAGAAAAGCGAATATAGCTTGCTGGATTAATCCGTTCGGACATGCGCATCGTCATAATAGGATCGGGTATTGCGGGCGTCAGCTTTGCAGAAAAACTTAGGTCATACACCGAAGACGCCGACATCACACTGATAAGCCGGGAAAACGACNNGTTATTATTCGCGGCCTTTACTGTCCCGTGGTTTCAGCAAGATCGATATAGAGCGAACCATTATCCTGAAACCCTTCGACAAGCTGCGCGCCGCAAACATCACCGTTATCGGCGGCGTCGAGGTGACCGCGATCAATCGCACTGATAAAACGGTAGCCATCACGGGGTCGGGCCGGGAAAGTCCGCTGCCTTACGATAAACTGGTGCTGGCGACAGGCTCTTCCGCTTTTATTCCGCCGCCGTTTAGGCCTTATCAGGCGCTGTTTTACTGCTTGAACAGTCTGCTCGATTTAAAAGTCCTGCGCCGGTTTCGCCAGGGATTGATAAATCAAAACCGGCAGCCTGAGTGGGCGATTATCGGCGGCGGCTTGATCGGTTGTGAAGTCGCGTCCGATTTAGCCGTTTCCGGCGATAAGGTGACACTGTTTCATGCCACGGATCGGTTAATGGAGCGTCAATTGGTTGCCGAAGATTCTGATTTATTGCTCAAGGTGTTACAAAATTCGGGCGTGACGGTGTTGTTAAATCAGGGCGTCCTAGGCTTTGCTAAACAGGACGATAAGGTTTGCGTAAAAACCGATGTGTCTACGGAATTCGATGCGCTGATAGTCGCCTGCGGCTTTAAACCCCGCACCGAATTGGCCGAACTCGCCGGTCTGGAAGTCGGTCGGGGTATCAAGGTCAACCCGTTCATGCAGACGTCCGATGCCGATATTTATGCGCTGGGCGATGTCGCAGAGCTGCCCGGCGGCAAGCTTTACGCCTTTATTCTGCCGATACGCAGTCAGGCGCACTGGCTGGCAGGTTTTATCGCAGGGCAGGAGCAGCAATGTTGGACGCCCCCCGTGTTTAGCACGAAGGCCAAAGTGCATGGGTTTGAGGCGGCGCATCCGTATGTTGTTTAGTTAGGTATCATGTGCGTATTTCATCAGACTTGGTTGCCCATGCTATCGATAAAAAACAGTTCCACAGCTTAAACAAGCACATTACGTTCGATAGCGACTCACCTATTAGCTTAATATTATGTTTTTCAAATGAAAGATGGAGTTTTTATAAATGGCGGAAGTAGAACTGGATTTACTTGAGAATGCTTTTGACAGCCTCAATGAAGCTCTTGCTAAATATCAAGAAGGAAAGGACGGAGATGAAAAGGCGTATAAATTTTGCGTGCAACATCTATCGCATTTTTTAGAGCTTATTCTTAAATACTATGTAACACAATGCCATCCTCTTCTTATATATAAAAACCCGTTTGCGAAAATAATTAATGAAGAATCTCAGACTATTGGTCTATTTGAAGCAATAAATTTCCTTAAAAACGGAGGTCATGATATTTCGGATAAATTCGAAAAAGATATTAAGTGGCTAAAAAAGTTAAGAAACAATATTGAACATCACAAATTCTCTATGGATGTAGATGAAGTTGAAGAAACTATTGGTCGACTTATGAGCGCAGTCAATGAGTTTGATGAGTCGCATGAGAATATTGATTTAAGTTCTAATATATCCACTGAGCAGTATGATTTATTTCATGAATTAGCCAATACATACGAAGGTCGCTTAAAGAAAGCAGAAGAAAACGTAAATGAAGCACTTAGAGGATTAGACCCGAAAGAAGATAACATGAGTGTGTATCACTGTTATGAGTGTGACCACGATACAATGATACCCGATGAAGATTCCAGTACAGGCTACAGATGCACATTTTGTGACAATGAGGAATCAGATGATATTGAGGCGGAATGTGCAATATGTGGCGACTCATGCCCGATTTGGCAAATGTCATGCTGGGAGGATGATGAGTTTATTTGTCCATACTGTAGCCATGATCCTGAGTATAGAAAAGATGATTAAAAAACATTTCAAGGCAAATCTATGTCGATGCCAAATTCCGCTACGCTTAGGTGATTTGCCTTGTTCAGCAGAGTTTTGAGTACAATAACAATTGAACTTGGCGAAGATCGGCAACCATCTCAAGCATATTCGTGTTGTTGGAATTTGCGATTTTCTCATTTAGTATAATTTACAATGACAGTAAGAGTTACTGTGCATGCCTCTGTCGCAAACAATAAACATGACCCAAAACCGTTACTCTGACGCCGACCGCGCCGCCGTTTACCGCGCTATTTATGAGCGCCGTGATATGCGCCATTTCTTGTCCGATCCCATCGCGCCTGAAATTTTAACCCGCTTGCTTGATGCCGCGCATCATGCGCCCAGCGTCGGTTTCATGCAGCCGTGGCGGTTTGTCCGCATCAGTTGCAACGATTTGCGCAAATCTATACATGCGCTGGTCGAGCAGGAGCGCATCCGCACCGCAAAGGCTTTAAGCGAGCGCGAAGACGAGTTTATGAAGCTGAAAGTGGAGGGCATCATGGAATGCCCGGTGGTGTTGGTCGCCGCCCTTTGCGAGCAGCGCGATCCATATATTTTTGGCCGTCGCACGATGCCGGAAATGGATCTGGCATCCCTGGCCTGCGCCATACAAAACTTATGGCTGGCAGCAAGAGCGGAAGGCTTAGGCATGGGTTGGGTATCGATGTTTGAGCCGGACGCCTTGAAGTGTTTGTTAAACATGCCTGAAGACAGCCAGCCCATAGCGATACTCTGTTTGGGCCATGTGGAAAAATTTTACGATAAGCCGATGCTGGAACAGGCCCAATGGGCCGATCGTAAAGACTTGAAAACCTTATTATTTGAAAATACCTGGAATACGCCGTGCCGCTAGATTTTGTTATAACCCCGCAGTCATCGGCCCTTAGTGCCACATTACAAAGCAAAATAGACCAGAAAACCAAACCGTTGGGCGCATTAGGTCGGCTGGAAGCGCTGGCTTTACAAATCGGCTTGTGTCAAAACACGCTGACGCCCAGCCTGAACAAACCGTGCATCCTTATTTTTGCAGGTGACCACGGCATTGCCGAATCCGGCGTCAGCGCTTATCCGCAAACCGTTACCGCACAAATGGTCGCCAATTTCTTATCGGGTGGCGCGGCGATCAGCGTGTTGGCCCGGCAACACCAGCTGGAATTGCTGATAGTCGACGCAGGGGTTAATGCCGATTTGGAAGCTCACCCCCGGCTAATAGCTGCAAAAATCGGCAACGGCACTCAAAACTTTTTAACGCGCCCGGCCATGAGCGCAGAGGATTGTGAAAAAGCGTTGCGAGCCGGAGCGGAACTGGTTTTACAACAGCATGATAACGGCTGTAACTGCATCGGTTTTGGTGAAATGGGCATAGGCAACACCTCGTCCGCCGCGTTGTTGATGCACTGCCTGACCGCTTTGCCGCTGGCGCAATGCGCTGGGCGCGGCACCGGCTTAAATGATGGACAATTGCAGCATAAATTGAATATTTTGCAGCAGGCGTTAAAGCGACACCCCGACATCACTGGGCCTTTAGCGGCATTAGCCGCCTTCGGTGGTTTTGAAATCGCCATGATGGTCGGCGCTTATCTTAAAGCCGCCGAATTGGGCATGCTGATTATGGTCGATGGTTTTATCGCCGGTACGGCGTTATTGGTCGCCTGCAAATTGTATCCGCAAGTGCTGGATTATTGTGTGTTCAGTCATGTGTCCAGCGAACACGGACATCAGGCTTTACTGGATCACTTTAACGCCAGGGCCTTGTTGAATTTGGATCTGCGTTTGGGCGAAGGCTCCGGCATTGCCTTGGCTTTTCCACTGCTGCAATCGGCGATCCTGTTTTTGAATGAAATGGCCACCTTCGCAGAGGCGGGGGTTGATCATTAGTAAAAGTAGTCGTGTAGAGCAATGGAATGGACTCCTCCCACC
>PMJA01000421.1 GCA_003158415.1 Methylobacter sp. | reverse complement strand
GGAGTCCATATACGTGCCGCGCGCCTTATTGAAGTTAAAGCGCGCCGACACCCCCACAAGCAAAGAAGGCGCGCGCGGCACGCCCTACAAGCGACACAGATAAATCAATATTTAACCAACCTCGCACTTTTAATCACATCCTACTCTCAGAACCTACTCCGTGCTTATTTCCGACAAACAAAAACAAATCCTGGTTCTGCTGGCTGACGGGGAATTTCATTCAGGCACTGAACTGGCCGTAGCGCTGGGCGTTAGCCGTTCCGCCATCTGCAAACAGTTAAAAGGTTTATCTGACATAGGCTTACCACATTCGGCGGTCAGCGGTAAAGGTTATCGGCTGGACAAGCCGCTGGACTTATTGGCGCACGACGCCATCAGCGCTCAGCTTTCCGAGCCGCATAAAACATTACTTGCAGCACTGGAAATTCATGACAGTCTTAATTCCACTAACAGTTATCTGGTGGAGCGTTCCCAACAGGATGCGCCATCCGGTTTGGTCTGTTTTGCCGAGCATCAAACGGCGGGTAAGGGCAGGCGAGGGCGGCACTGGGTTTCACCTTACGGCAGCAATATCTACCTGTCGATACTCTGGCGTTTTCAACAAGGCGGCATGGCGGCTACGGCGGGCTTAAGTTTGGCTATCGGCGTGGCCGTTATCCGGGCTTTAAAGCAGCATCATATTCATGATGTCGGCTTAAAGTGGCCCAATGATATTTACAGCCAAGGTAAAAAATTAGGCGGCATACTGATCGAAGTCTCCGGCGAAGCCGACGGCCCTTGCGCCGCCGTCATCGGCTTGGGCTTGAATCTGTTTTTGCCCGAAAGTCAGGCGCAGGGAATTACCCAGGCCTGGACTGATTTGACTAAAATTACCGGCGAAAACCCGTTACGCAGAAATGAACTGGCCGGTACCGTGTTAAATCACATCCTGACTATTGTTAACGGATTTGAAGCCGTCGGCATTCAAGCCTATCTGGATGAATGGCGCAGCTACGATTGCCTGCAAGGCCACACGGCGACGCTGTTTATCGGCCAGCAACGCATCGACGGTATCGTGGCAGGTATCGATGATAACGGCCTGTTATTGATTAAACGGCCTGACGGCAGCGTCCAGGCGTTCGCTTCCGGCGAAGTCAGTTTTAATGCGGATACCCTATGAATTTACTGATTGATAGCGGCAATACCCGGCTAAAATGGGCGGTACTGCAAGATGGTAAACTTATGCCCAGTCATGCGTTGGTTAATCAACTGCTTACCCGGCATGAATTAATAGCGGCCTGGAAACGGCTGACGCCCGAACGCATTGCTATTGCCTGCGTTGGGAATGCGTTGCTGTTGGAACTGGTGCGGACCGTAGCCCTTGAATTGTGGCCATCAATTGATATTATCGATGTAAAATCCCAGGCCCACGCATTCGGCGTTCATAATGCTTACCGGCAACCGGAAAAGCTAGGGGTTGATCGCTGGCTGGCCTTGGTGGCGGTGCATAACCTTCATCACCAACCCGCCTGCATAGTCGATTGCGGAACCGCTATAACTGTCGATTTGATTGATGCCGACGGCAACCATCAAGGCGGACTGATCAGTCCAGGATTAACACTGATGAAAAGATCCCTAGCGGCAGGAACCGGGGCATTGCTATTTGATGAAACAAACTATGTCGCCGGGCCTGCCGACTTTACCGCCGCCGCGATTTACAGCGGCACCTTAGCCGGCGCTGTCGGCCTGATTGAGCACGTTTTAAGCCGACAAGCCAACCCGATGTTGGTGATTTTAACAGGCGGCGACGCCGAGCTTATTGCCGCCCAGTTCGCGGCCCGGCCGACAGTTGATGTTGATTTGGTGTTGCGCGGATTAGCCATAGCCTTCGGGTTAGCGATAGCATAACCAGTCATAGCGCCATCGACCCGGATCTCGAAACAAAAGGTGTTTTAGGTACGTGCATGACACACTTCGACATCTTACTTCCTCTCCCGCCGGGAGAGGGTTGGGGTGAGGGGATTTAATACATTAAGTGTGTCATGCACGTTCCTTAGCAGGCGTAGTCGAAATACAAGCCCAAATAAGTTTAAAACCAGACCTGATGGTCGTTTATTTTTTAGCGGAGTATATAATGAAAGGCATTATTCTAGCAGGCGGCAGCGGCACNNTAATGCTGGCGGGTATCACTGACATATTGATCATTTCCACCCCCAAAGACCTGCCCCGGTTTGAAGAATTGCTGGGTGATGGTTCTGAAATAGGCATGACGTTTTCCTATAAGGTTCAACCGTCTCCCGATGGGCTTGCCCAGGCATTTATCTTGGGAGAAGAATTCATCGGTACAGATGATGTCTGCATGGTGCTGGGTGATAACATCTTTTACGGACACGGTTTAATCGAGATGCTTGCTAAGTCTGTAGCCCATGTCACACAGGAAAAAAAAGCAACGGTATTTGGTTATCATGTCAAAGATCCCGACCAGTACGGGGTTGCCGAGTTTGACGTCCAGGGTAACGTGCTCAGTATCGAAGAAAAGCCGACCTGCCCTAAAAGCAACTATGCCGTAGTGGGACTCTATTTTTATCCGAATAATGTCGTTGAAATCGCCAAAAACATCAAACCCTCCGCTCGCGGCGAACTGGAAATCACTACTGTTAACCAGACTTATCTTGAGCAAGGCGATTTGAAAGTCGAATTGATGGGGCGAGGTTATGCGTGGCTGGATACCGGCACCCATGAATCGCTGCTGGAAGCGTCCAATTTTATTCAGACTATTGAAAACAGACCGGGGTTAAAAGTGGCTTGTATCGAAGAAATCGCCTACGAGATGGGTTATATTTCCAAAGCCCAGTTGCTCAAATTAGCCCAACCGCTGTTAAAAAATCAATACGGCCAGTATTTGCTGCGCCGGGCCAACGAAGGAGTTGACGGACAATGAAATTTATAAAAACAGCGATCCCGGATGTTATCGTCATTGAACCCAAGGTTTTTGGCGATGAACGCGGTTATTTTGTTGAAACGTTTCGCCAGGATAAAATGGATGATTTTTTAGGCTTTAAAGTAGNNCAACATATCGCCGTAGAATTATCGGAGCAAAACAAGCGTCAGATGTTTGTGCCACGGGGTTTTGCCCATGGTTTTGTGGTACTGGAAGATGATACGGTTTTTGCGTATAAAGTGGACAATTATTATTCACCTGAAAATGACCGGGGGCTTGCTTTCGATGATACATCATTGGCTATAGACTGGATCGTAGACCCAGGGCTGCTACAACTCTCACCCAAAGACACGCGGCAACCCACACTGGAGCTGGCTGAGCTTTTTGATTACGGGATTAATCTTTATGCCTAAATCTATACTGGTTACCGGAAGCCTAGGACAGCTGGGCAGCGAATTACGGGAACTGAGCGCCTTTCATCCCGATGATACGTTTACCTTTATTGCCAGAAGCGAACTGGACTTTAGTGATCCGGCCGCTATACAAACCTGGTTCCTTGATAAAACCTTTGACGTTATCATCAACTGTGCAGCCTACACCGCTGTTGACAAAGCCGAATCAGAACCTGCTTTAGCAGCAGCCATTAACACGACAGCCATCGCTACGCTGGCGCTGATTGCGAAAGAAAAAGGCATAGCGTTGATTCATATCTCAACAGACTACGTTTTTGACGGCACGAATTTCAAACCGTATACCGAAACAGATCCTAGTAATCCGCAAGGTGTTTACGGGCAGACCAAACTTGATGGCGAACAAGCGATGCTTGCGATCAACCCGGAAAACTCAGTCATCATCCGCACGGCGTGGGTCTATTCAAATTTCGGCAATAATTTCGTCAAAACCATGTTGCGCCTGGGTAAAGAACGGACAGAGCTGGGCGTTATTTACGATCAAGTTGGCACGCCGACATCGGCCAGGGATTTGGCACAGGCCATCCTGGCGATTATTCAACACCCCAGATTCAAAGCCCAAAAAGGAACAGAAATCTATCATTTCAGTAATGAAGGTGTTTGCAGCTGGTATGACTTTGCCAAAGCCATCTTTGAACTCTCGGCCATCACTTGCACGGTAAAACCGATAGAAACCAAAGAGTATCCAACCCCGGCCAAACGCCCGCATTACAGCTTACTGAACAAAGCAAAAATCAAAAACACCTATAACCTGACCATCCCGTACTGGAAAGACAGCCTGCAAGACTGTCTGGAGCAGTATTAAAAGGAAATACGCTATGAAATCAATTTTAGTTACCGGATGCGCCGGGTTTATCGGCAGTAATTTTGCGCCCTACTTTCTAGAAAAATATCCTGAGTATCGACTCATCAATCTCGACTTACTTACGTATGCGGGTAATCTTGCTAATCTCAAAGAGATAGAGAATAACGAACGCTATACCTTTGTCCAAGGCGACATCTGTGACCGGGAGTTACTTGAGCAGCTATTTAACCGACATGATATACGCGGTGTTATTCATTTTGCAGCGGAAAGCCATGTAGACAACTCCATCAAAAATCCGGGCGTTTTTGTGCAGACTAATGTTAACGGCACCTTTACCCTGATTGATGTGGCCTACAAGCAGTGGATGGAAAAGCCGTTTACCTTTAAGCCCGGTTATGAAACGTGCCGTTTCCACCATATTTCCACCGACGAAGTCTACGGCACCTTGGGTGAAACCGGGCTTTTTACCGAAGCTACGCCTTACGCCCCTAATTCCCCCTACTCGGCGAGCAAAGCCGGTAGTGATATGATTGTCCGCAGTTATTTTCATACCTACGGCATGAACACGGTGATCACCAACTGCTCCAACAACTACGGCCCCAAACAGCATAACGAAAAGCTGATTCCAACCATCATCCGCAAAGCGGTTAATGGCGAGAATATCCCGATTTACGGGGACGGTAAAAACATACGTGACTGGCTTTATGTACTGGATCACTGCAAAGGCATTGACCTGGTTTACCATGAAGGTAATGTCGGTGAAGTCTACAATATTGGCGGGCGTAATGAACGCAACAACAATTACATAGCCGACAAAATCTGTGGCATTCTGGATGAAATACGCCCAAAAACAGCGGGCAGCTATAAAGATCAGATCCGTTATGTAGAAGACCGCGCTGGGCATGACCGGCGTTACGCCATTGATGCGACCAAGATAGAGACTGAGTTGGGCTGGAAAGCCGATGAGAATTTTGAAACCGGGATAGTCAAGACTATCCAGTGGTATTTGCGTTAATATGTATTTAACGCGGCGTCAACAGGGTCTTATGGAGATTTGAATTGACTAATAAAAGAAAATTAATCACCTTCGACTGGGCCATAAAACGCTTATTGCGTAGTAAAGCCAACTTTGGCATA
>PMJA01000065.1 GCA_003158415.1 Methylobacter sp. | reverse complement strand
ACTGTTTATCGTAGTTTTCTGGGGCGCTCAAACTTATGCCGAGGGGCATAAGGCGGCGATAGCCAGCGCACATCCGTTGGCGACGGCGGCGGGATTTGAAATCCTGGCTAAGGGTGGCAATGTGTTCGATGCGGCGGTGGCGGTGAGCGCTGCTTTGGCGGTGGTGGAGCCGTCGGGTTCCGGCTTGGGCGGCGGCGGTTACTGGTTGCTGCACAGGGAAAAAGACGGCTTTGAAACGCTGATCGATGGCCGTGAAAAAGCGCCGCTGGCGGCTCATAAATCCATGTATCTGGATAAAGACGGCAAGGTGATTCCAAAGCTGGCGGTCGACGGAGCCTTAGCTACCGCAATTCCAGGACTGCCTGCGGGCTTGGTGCATATTTCGGAAAAATACGGGCAGTTGTCATTGGCCGAAAGTTTGGCTCCGGCCATCCGCTATGCGCAGACAGGTTTTGCCGTCGGCGGGCGATATTTGAAGTTGCTCAAATTTAGGGCCGAGCTGATCAAGCAGTATCCTGATACCGCTACGATATTTCTTGATGAAGGCAAGCTGCCGCAACTTTACTCGATACTCAGACAGCCGGATTTGGCGCAGACCTTAATGCAGCTGGCCGAATCGGGCCGGGACGGCTTTTACAGCGGCGATATAGCCGAAAAATTGGTGGATGGCGTTCAAAAAGCGGGCGGCATTTGGACGAAAGCCGATCTTGAATCCTATCAGGTTATCGAGCGGGAGCCGGTCAGAGGGTTATACAAAGGCATAAAGATCACCAGCGCCGCGCCGTCATCTTCCGGCGGCATCGTTTTGATTGAAGCGTTAAATATTCTGTCGGGCTACGATTTACAACACAGCGATGCAATCACCCGCAAGCATTTGATAGCGGAGGCGCTGCGCCGCGCTTATCACGACCGCTCGTTATATTTAGGCGATGCCGATTTTGTAGATATCCCGGTTAAACGCTTGTTGAACGAGGATTATGCCGCAGGACTTCGCAGCAGCATACGGACGGATAAAGGCTTGCCCAGCAGTTCGCTGTCAGGCGAGAGTCTGCCGCAACCCGAAGGCACTAATACCACGCATTTTTCCATTATCGACGAGGCAGGCAACCGGGTGGCGGCGACGCTCAGCGTTAATTTTCCGTTCGGTTCGGGTTTTGTCGCTAAAGGCACCGGCGTGATATTGAATGATGAAATGGATGACTTTGTCAGCCTGCCGGGCGCTATGAACGGCTACGGATTGGTCGGCGGCATCGCCAATGCCATTGCACCCGGTAAACGCATGTTGTCCAGCATGACGCCTACGTTTCTTGAAAACGACACCGGTATCGCCGTTTTAGGCACGCCGGGCGGCAGTCGTATTATTTCGATGGTGCTGTTGGCGGCGCTGGATTTTGCCCAGGGCAACGGGCCGGATTCCTGGGTGAATGTGCCGCGATTTCATCATCAATTCATACCCGATGTGATCGAATATGAAAAGGGCGCACTCTCTGACGCCGAGATAACAGGGCTGGCTGCGCTGGGCCATCAGCTGAAAGCTGCGCCTTACCCTTATGGCGATATGCAGGCGGTGCTGTTGAATAAAACGACCAAGGCATTGGCCGCCGCCAGCGATAAACGGGGGGAGGGCAGGGCGCTTGTTAATGTTGTTGACTTAAAGAGTGCAGAGCCCTCTCCAGAGGAAGAAGGAGTCAAGGCAACAGCATTGGAGGCGGTTGTCGGGCATTGATGAATACAGGAACAGTAGAAATATGGCACGGCAAGGTCAACGCCGAAGACGCGCATTATCCAGCGTACTGGCGTGTCCTGGATGCAGATGAGAAAATTCACGCCGGAAAAATACATAATCCCTTGCTGCACAAGCGCTATGTGGAAATACATGGACGCTTACGCGTTCTGTTAGCTCAAACGCTTAACGAGCTGCCGGAAAATCTAAACATAAAAAAAACAGGGCACGGCAAACCCTATCTTGCCGATTATCCTGAGCTGGTGTTCAACCTGTCGCATACCGCAGATAGGGTAATGATAGCCGTCGCCCGGCTGTGTCAGTTGGGCGTCGATATTGAGATTTGCAAACCCAGACATAACTTGTCCGGCTTGGTGGAGAAATGTTTTTCCGAGGAAGAAGCCGCCTACTGGAGTCAGCTGCCGGAACCCCAAAAAAACCAAGCGTTTTACCGTTTCTGGACGCGGAAGGAAGCTTTTGTAAAGGCCACGGGGCGAGGTATTGCTTTAGGATTAAACCGCTGTGTTATTAATTCCGAAAATTTCGCAGAATTTTTAAGAGTGCCGGAACTGTGTGGGCAGGTGACCGCGTGGCATATTCTGGATGTTGATTTGGGGGGAGAGATTTGCAGCGCAGTCGTGGCGGACAAGCCGTTTTCCGTTATCAGGCTGATGGATTTTGCAGAATGTTAATGGGGCGATTTCGCAAGTAGGTGATAACGGGTTTTTCTATCCATAAAAAAAATACTACCGAACTCAGGAGGCAGATGCCGAAGATAATGATATAAGCAATCATTGCGCCGGTAACGCCGAATTTGTTGAGTTGAATTAACAGGGACAACTTACAGAGAACGCTGATTAGTGGATAGTGGATCAAATATAAAGCATAAGACGAGTTTCCCAATAGTTGTAAGCCGCCATGTCCCCCAATAATGTGGCCTTCATCTTCCGCCTTTACAAGACAAAATATTATTAAGCTGCTTGCCAGCCCGTACAGTAAGTTTTGCCATGCTATTAGCCTATTAATGCCGTTTGTGGATGCGTAGCTTTTATCTGTGACGGTAGATAAAGCAAGAAGCAAAAAAAGCATTACCCCAACTATACCGACGCTGGTATAAAAGACGGGCTTATTTTTCATGGCCGCTATTTTTGATGTGCAGGTTACAGAAACTGCCATACCCATGACGAAAAGCAAAATATTGTCGCTAGACAAAAATAAGAGAGGAAGCGGGAGCAATGGAGCGCCATGGTAGTTAATGTAGATATATATAAAAGCGAGTACGGCAATGATTGATAACCATCTGCTTAGGATTAAAAATGCGAAGAACAAATAGAAAAGCATTTCATACTGAAGCGTCCACGCGACGATGATAACGGGCGCACCGATGTCTTGCGGGATAAGAAATAACGATTTCAGTAAAATAAAGGCATTATGTGGAACGGTGTTTCGCAATGCAGCCGATGCGAGGGCTAGAAAAAACACCGAAAGAAAAATTATCCAGTAAGTAGGATATATGCGGATAAGTCGTTTTTTAATATAGCTTTTTAGCTGGCGCGGCTGAAAAATATCATTTCGATGTGCGGTAAGAATAATAAACCCGCTAAGGACGAAAAAAAAATTGACGCCAGCCCCGCCGAATGAAAATGGAATAGAAAACGCTGTAATCCCAAAATATTTATCCGCTGATATGGCGATACCGAGATGAAAAAGAACGACCAGTATTGCTGCAATAGCCCTGCCTGCCTGGAGTGATTTGTACACTTGCTAATCGGGTTAATTAATCGAGTTTTGATAGTTGACGGTAAAGTCATGCAAATGGGATAAAGTTACCGGCAGATCTTCCACTTTTTCAGCACTAAAAGCATTGACGCCGACCCGCGATAAATAAAAAACCTGATCCGGCATGTAATGGCCTGTCGCCCTGATTTCGCCCTGATAATGATAGCGACCTCTCAGTAGCCAGGCTTGCGAAAACAGACGTCCATCGGCAAAATCGGGGAAATCCAGTTCAATGAGTTGAATATGCGCCAAGTCGTCAGCCAGCTCAGCTACGCTATCGGTAGCGCCCAGTCTGATGCCGAGTTTCCCGTCGCGGGCTAATAATTGCGGCTTGTCTTGTTGCCATCGGGCTAGGGAAACGCTGATGTCACCGGCTTTCAGTTCGGCATCATCGGCGATATAGTTCCAGGTATTATCGATAATTTTTTGATCTTTAATGATTTGCATAGACTTGCTCTTTGAATGGGGTGATGCCAACCCGGTTGACCATGTCCAGGAAGGATTCATCTTCCAGACGGAGTTTGACGTAAACATTGAGTATCGTGACGATAGTTAATGTTACCTGATCTTTGGCAACCGAAGGCCCCAGGCGTTCGCCGATGGCTGCGTTATTTTCCGAGGAGCCGCCCAAGGTTAATTGATACCATTCAACGCCTTTTTTATCGACACCCAGGATGCCGATATGGCCGACACTTTGGTGCGCGCAGCCGTTCATGCAGCCCGACATGTTGATCTTTAAATCGCCGATGTCGTGGATGTAATCCATATCATCCAGCGCTTCATTGATTTCCTTGGCGATGCCGATGGAACCGGCATTGGCGAGCGAGCAAAAATCCAGTCCGGGGCAGCAAATCATATCGGTCACGGTGCCGATATTAGGTGTCGCCAGTTTTAGCGCGTCCAGTTGTTGCCAGAGCGCGTAAAGGTCGGCTTGTTTGACGTCGGCCAGGATCAGGTTTTGCCTGTGTGTCGCCCGGATCTCCCCGAAACTGTAGCGGTCGGCAAGGTCGGCAACGGCGTCCAGTTGCGTATCGGTTATGTCGCCGGGCGGGGAGTCGGGCGCTTTCAATGATACGAAGGCGGCGCGATAGCCGGGGGTTTTATGATCGGCCGTATTGTGCTTAACCCAGGTGGCAAAGGCTTTGTGATCCTGTTGCTGCTGAGCAAAACTTAGATCTGCTGTGGCATCCAGCTCGTAGGCAGGATCGACAAACTGGGCTTGTATGGCGCTGATGCGCTCGTCGCTCAATTCGTTGTTGTCGCGGATGAGTTGCCATTCGCGCTCGACTAAGGCCGAGAATTGATCCATGCCGGTTTCTTTGACCAGGATTTTAATGCGGGCTTTGTATTTGTTATCGCGGCGGCCGAACAGGTTGTATATGCGCAGCACGGCTTCCAGATAAGACAGCAGGTGCTTTTTTTCCAGATACGGCTTGATAACTTGGCCGATAACCGGCGTGCGACCCAGGCCGCCGCCTACCAAGACTTTAAAGCCTACGACGTCGGCGTCATTTTTAACCAGATGCAGGCCTATGTCGTGAAATTGCGTGGCGGCGCGATCATGCAAAGCGCCGCTGACGGCTATTTTGAATTTGCGCGGCAGGTAGTCGAATTCGGGATGCAGTGTCGTCCATTGGCGGATAATTTCGCAATAAGGGCGCGGGTCTTCAATTTCATCCACACAAACGCCCGCCAGATGATCGGAGGTGGTGTTCCGCATGCAGTTGCCGCTGGTTTGAATGGCGTGCATCTGAACGGTGGCTAATTCTTCAAGTATATCAGGAACTTGCTCCAGCTTTGGCCAGTTAAACTGGATATTTTGCCGGGTGGTAAAATGACAGTAGTTTTTGTCGTAGTGGCGGGCAATATGAGCCAGTTTTCGCAGTTGTTTGGAATTAAGCAGGCCGTAAGGGCCTGCAATTCGTAACATAGGGGCATGCGTTTGAACGTAAAGACCATTTCTTAGGCGTAATGCGCGAAATTGGTCTTCTGAAATTTCGCCTTTTAAAAACTGTTCGGTTTGTCGTCTGAATTGGGCGACCCGTTCGTCAACAAGGGTTTGGTCGATGTCGTTATATTGGTACAAGGATGAGCGGTTGAAGTGCCATTCTGGCGAATAATTATGTCCGGTAATCATATACTGCGAGCCATAAAATGACAAAACTTATTAGTTGATGATACCATTAACGACTAAAATTTCTTGTGTTTAATAATTATAAGTGAGTTGGGGGATATTCTGGTGCGATTTTTATTAATGTTGTTAGCGATGTTGCTGATGCCGCAAATGGCAATGGCGGGCGGCTTTGAAAGCTTAGGCTTAACGGGGACTGAGCGGGGTATTTATTGCGTTCTGATCTTTATTATCGCTTACGGTTTTGTGATGACCGAAGAATTTACGCACATGCGTAAATCCAAGCCGGTTATTTTGGCGGCAGGTATTATTTGGGCGCATGCGGCTATTTTAGCTTCACAAAAAGGCGTTTCGGTTGAAGCGATGCACGAGGCTTTCGAATACAATTTGAAAGAATATGCCGAGCTGATGTTGTTTTTATTGGTCGCCATGACTTATATTAACTCTATGGCCGAACGCAATGTGTTTGAAGCCTTGAGATCGTGGTTGGTAAGACGGCAATTCGGCTATCGTAAACTGTTTTTGATTACCGGCATTATTACGTTCTTTTTATCAGCAGTAGCGGATAACCTGACGGCGGCTTTATTGGTCGGCGCGGTGGTTATGGCGGTAGGTGCGGATAACGAGAAATTTGTCGGCATCGGTTTTGTCAATTTAGTGATTGCGGCTAATGCAGGCGGCGCGTTCTGTCCTTTCGGCGACATCACTACCTTGATGGTTTGGCAAGCGGGTTATGCCGAATTCTTCGATTTCTTCAAACTGTTTATTCCTTCACTGGTGAACTACGCCGTGCCTGCGGCGATTATGTATTTTGCCGTACCTGATGAGCAACCTAAAGTCACATCAGAAGCTGCCGTCGTGTTAAAGCCAGGTGCGATTCAAATTTGCGTATTGTTTTTATTGACCATCGTCACGGCGGTCAGCTTTAAACAAGGCCTGCATTTGCCGCCGTTTATGGGCATGATGGTCGGTCTTTCTGTGTTAATGCTGTATGGTTTCTTTTTGAAAAAGAACTACAGACCTGAAGGTGAAGTAGGTTTTGATGTCTTCAATAAAGTGCGTCTTGCAGAATGGGATACTTTGTTGTTCTTCTTCGGTGTGGTTTTTGCTGTCGGCGGTTTAGGCTATATCGGTTATCTTGAATTGCTGTCAGGCGCTATGTATGACGGTTTGGGCGCGACTACTGCCAACATCTTGGTGGGTGTTATTTCGGCAATTGTTGATAACATTCCTGTGATGTTTGCCGTGTTGAATATGAATGTCGATATGGACTTGTATCAGTGGTTATTAGTGACCTTGACTGCGGGCGTCGGAGGATCATTGTTATCGGTCGGTTCGGCGGCGGGTGTCGCTTTGATGGGACAATCCAATCATAAATACACATTTTTCAGTCATTTAAAATGGACGCCTGCTATTGCCGGCGGTTATGCAGCCAGTATTTTTGTGCATTATCTGATTAATGGTTGATAGCGGTTAAGCGTCGTGCAATTCGTGCGGCGTTATTATTAAGGAAAAGGTCGGCATCATTGATGTCCGGCCTTTTTTGTTTATGTGATTTTTGTGGACTCTGGTTTTAATTGCCGAGCGCTCACGCTTAAGGATTTTAGTGACAAATAACACCAATATCAGTATCAGACAGGCGCTGTTCAACAAGCACATGCTCATTTGCATCTTCACAGGCTTCAGTTCGGGCTTGCCGCTGTATATTCTAATTTCGTTGTTGCCGGCCTGGTTGCGCTCTGAAGGCGTAGACTTGAAAGCCATCGGCTTGTTCGCGCTGATTCAATTGCCGTTTACCTGGAAGTTTTTGTGGGCGCCGCTGTTTGACCGTTATGTTCCGCCGCTGGGGCGGCGACGCGGCTGGCTGTTTATTTGGCAAACAACCTTGCTGTTATCTATTCCGGCATTCGGCGCGTTGCAGCCCAAGCTGGATTTATGGGCCATTGCCTATCTGGCTGCTGTGGTGGCGTTTTTCAGCGCCTCGCAAGACATCGTGCTGGATGCTTACCGGCGTGAATTATTGCCGGATAGTGAGCTGGGTTTGGGTAATGCCATACACGTTAACGCCTACAAAATTGCCGGTTTGATACCGGGTTCCTTGTCGCTGATATTGGCTGATTATTTGCCGTGGAGCAGCGTATTTATTATTACCGCCTTGTTTATGTTGCCGGGTCTAGTCATGACGCTGTTCGTCAGCGAGCCGGAGCTTAAAAACGGCGCGCCTAAAACGCTCAGAGACGCCGTGGTTGAGCCGTTTCACGAATTTATCAGTCGCAACGGTGTTAAATCTGCGCTGCTGGTGCTAGCCTTCATTTTCTTTTACAAGCTGGGCGACAGTATGGCGACTGCGCTCGCGACGCCGTTTTACCTTGATATGGGCTTTAGCAAAACCGAGATCGGTCTTGTCGCTAAAAATGCCGGTTTCTGGCCCAGTGTGATCGGCGCATTGCTGGGCGGTATTTGGATGATCAAGCTCGGCATCAACCGCGCCCTGTGGATATTCGGCGGGGTGCAGATTTTTTCTATTCTGGGATTTGCGTGGCTGGCAACGGTAGGGCACAGTCTGCCGTGGCTTGCGCTGGTGATCGGCGTTGAAGCATTGGGAGTGGGTTTGGGTACGGCGGCCTTCGTCGCCTTTATCGCCCATACCACGCATCCTCTATACACCGCCACCCAATTCGCTTTGTTCACCAGCTTGGCAGCGGTGCCGCGTACTTTTGCCAATGCTACGACCGGTTATTTGGTCGATTGGTTTGGGTGGGCGACTTTTTTCCTGTTTTGCTTTATTCTTGCGATTCCGGGCATGTTGCTGTTGTTTAAAGTCGCGCCCTGGAACGATCAAAAGCAACCGGTGGGTGCAAAATAGGACTATAAGTCATAATCCATAATCAGCGGCGCATGATCGGAAAAACGTTCGTCTTTATAGATGGACGTCGTCGTGACCTTGTCTTTAAGGCCTGCGCTGATTATTTGATAATCGATACGCCAGCCTACGTTTTTCGCCCAGGCTTGGCCTCGGTTCGACCACCAGGTGTATTGTTCGGCTTCCTGGTTGACCAGTCTGAACGCATCCAGCCAATGGTCATTGGCAAATAATTTATCTAGCCAAGCCCTTTCTTCGGGTAAAAAGCCTGAGTTCTTTTTATTTCCACGCCAGTTTTTTAAATCGATCTCTTTGTGGGCAATGTTCCAGTCGCCGCAGATAATGTAGTCGCGGCCACTTTGTGAGCAGGCTTGTAGATAGGGCATAAAACGATCCATGAAGCTAAACTTGAAGGCTTGCCGGTCTTCTCCTGAAGAACCTGATGGCAAATACAACGAGATCACGCTTAAATTGCCAAATTGAGCCTCAATAAAACGGCCTTCTGCATCGGCATCAGGCCAGCCTATGCCGCTGACGATTTTATCGGGTTGTTTTCTGCAATAGAGTGCAACGCCGCTATAACCTTTTTTTTCAGCATCATGATAAAAACAGTGATAGCCAGTAGGACAAAAAGGGTCGCTATTTAGCTGGTGTATCTGCGCTTTTGTCTCTTGTAGGCATATAATGTCAGCATTTTTCAGCTGCATCCAGGTAAAGAAACCTTTGCGTTCTGCAGCCCGGATGCCGTTGGCATTTAAAGTAATAATACGCATAAGCTTAACAAGGGTTGCCAATTGTTCATGAAAAACGTATTATACTGAGTTCTTTAATAAGTATGTAGCCTCTTTGTGGGTAATGTGGAAGTGATATGAAACCAGAAATTCATCCTGAATATAAGCAAATTACTGTGACTTGTGGTTGCGGTAATACATTTTTGACGGGTTCTGTATTAGGTAAGGATTTACAGGTGGAAGTTTGTTCTTCATGCCATCCTTTTTATACAGGCAAGCAGCGTGTTGTTGATACGGCGGGCCGTGTTGATAAATTCCGTAAAAAATACGGAAAATAAGCCTCGATTTCTTTATGTTGATGCTTAAGTCAAATGCTCTGAAAAAGAGCTGACATTATTGAAAGTACAATGCTAAGCCGTAAAAACGCTTGTTTGTATGCAGATCATAAGCAGAATATCCGTACATCCGCTGGGCCAATGGTTGATGTACGGGTTTATGTCTGGCTCTATTGAAGGCTAGCTAATGTGATGAGTCGTGGCCTTTCAGGCGCACGCCTTTAACCGATAGCCTAGCTGAACGAGATGGCTTAAATTGTTTGTTAATGGCCGATAGCGGCCTACTTGGGCTCTGTTAATTCTAGAAAATGCACCGCTTTTCCTGGGGTGGCGGGCGGTTTTGAGGCATCGGTTTTAGTCGTAGTGCTATTTTTCTTAGCGGGTGCGGGACTTGCTGCAGCCTGATTTTTATTGGCGTTATTGCCTGCTCCAGAGCTTTCGTCAAGCAGATCGGGGTCTTCCGGGGAATTGCCGTCATTGATCAGATACTCACGGTTCTGCTCGTAAGAATTTTTGATAAAGTCATAACGGTCAACAGACCCTTCGTTGACGATTTTTTCGGTCGTCATTAAATTCGCCCGTCTGTCAGTAATATCCAGGGCTTTGGAGCCGGCCACGGCGGCGCTGACAGCAGTGGTTCCAAAAGCTGAAACATAAGTCAACGGATTAAGCAGCGCGTCCCCCACGATGCCAACCGCATCTCTGGGCGAACTGGGGCCGAAGAACGGCAAAACCAGATAGGAGCCGGACGGAACGCCCCAGTATCCCAGGGTCTGTCCGAAATCTTCTTTATGCTTGGGCAAATCAATCATGTTTGCCACATCAACAAACCCGGCTACACCCGCCGTAGTGTTAATCAGGAAACGACTTGCATCCATACCGCTTTGTTTGAATTTAAACTGTAGCAAGTCGTTAAGCGTTACGCCTATATCGTTAATGTTACTGAAAAAATTGGTTATGCCTTCATCGACAAATTCCGGGGTTATCCATAGGTAGCCTTTTGCCACAGGCTTTAAAACAGCTTTATCGACATTATCGTTAAATTTTTGAGTACCACGGTTCCAGCCTACCCAGGGATCGTCTTGGTTAGGAGTGGTCGTTGCCGTTGAGGCGCAACCTACCAGCGTCATTGAGATAACCAGGCCACTCAATAATAGAGGTTTATTTATGATGGTTTTTTGTATGCTCATGATTGTTATTCCTTGCTTTTGTTAGCATTTTTGTTCTTTAGCATTACCCTAAGCGGTGCCGGACATGTATTTGTTATTGTCTGTTTTAGTGGAGACGCTCATTGCGTAACCTGCCATAGTGCTCGTGATGACTCATCAATTCAATCCTACCGCAAAATAAACCCTGGTATTTAACTATTAATAGCAGTTTATATCAATTATTATTAACAATTGATATAAAAAATCCCTTTTGCTCATATTGGGCTGTAAGTTTATTATTTACTGATTTTTACGGACTGCCATGCCTCTTTTTATCGCCCTTAGCCTCGTCCTCTGTTTTTTGGCACAAACGGCCAGCCCACTACAAGACTCACTGGTAACGCCGTTATTAATTTATATTAGTTTAGCGGTAGCCATTATCGGTATTTTTGGAAGCCTATTCAAAAAATGGTCGTCCATAATCTGGTACGACATTTTTTCCAGCGGTACCCTGTTAGTCTGGTTTGCCTATTGGAAGCCTCTGTTTAAGGATGATTCGCCGATATTTTTTTACTACCCGGTGTATTTTTCCCTGATGACGGCTTTCATTACGTTATTTTTTATTGGCGGGCGGGATAAAATTGATAAAGATAGCCTGCGTCTTATGCAGGTTATCGATAAAAGAAGCATCATTCAACCCTGGGTGGTGATGCTGGCTGTTTTAGGCAGCCTGGAATTACAACAACAGTTTATGCTATACCCCATCATGATGACGCTTTTGATTTTCAGATTTACGTTAGCAAGCTGTTTGGAAGGTCGTAGCCACTAAGTTAATCGAGATACCTAAAAACTTGTTTTAATCCCTATAGGGTTGATATTTTGTTCGGGTTGCCTGGGTTAATTAACCAAAGCCGCTTGCAATGGCCAATCCCGGTAATTAAAAACCTGCCCTTGTTCTCTGACGGTTGCACAGGCGTCGGGTGTGATCTTGGCAAAAACCCATTGTACGGCGTTGAATGTGCCTTCCGACAAAATGCCATTATCGGGAAAGCCTCTGTCCACCGGCGTGTAAACAGCCGCCGCCCCGACATTGACATCGACGGCTTGCGACCAAGGGGCGTCACCGACCAGCGATGATTGCACCACATAGCACTGGTTTTCCAGCGCTCTGGCCTGACAGCCTATTTTAACGCGATGGAAACCGGCTTTCGTGTCGGTGCAACTGGGCGCCAGAATCAACACGCAGCCCGCTTCGACCTGTTTTCTTGCCAGTAGCGGGAATTCGCTGTCATAACAAATATTGATGGCAATTTTTCCGTATTCGGTATCAAAACACTTGATTTCTGTGCCACCTTTAATTAGCCACTTCTCGTTTTCAAAACGGGTCATCATCAGCTTATCCTGGTAATCAACCTGTCCGTCCGGCATAAATAAATAGGCGCGGTTCCGGTAGATGCCTGACTCGATAAGCACTGGGAATGTCCCGGCTTGAATAATACATCCGTGTTTTTGGGCCAGCGCCTTAAACAACCCGGTAAAATCATCATGCAGCGACTGCATGGACACCAGCTGCTTGCTTAATGACGAATAAACTGCCTCGCCGAACAACGACGCCAGCTCCATGCTGAAATATTCGGGAAACAGCAGGATTTTGGCGTCCTGCGCGGCGGCATCTTCTACCCAGCGCTCAATTTTATTTTGATAAGCGGGCCAATTTTCCAGAAAGCTGATGTCGTATTGGGCCGTAGCAATTTTAACGGTCATGTTTAATCCAGAAAGTCATAGGTTTAGGGGTTTCTTGAGCTTCATCCAAGTCTTTCCAGGTATAGGTGGTTTTAAGTTCGGGGTGCTTGAAATAGNNGCATGCGCTTCCCGTTGCTCGAAAAAACGCACGCCCAAGCCTAAGCCGCGATAATCCTTGTTTAACACCGATTCGCTGCAATAAAAAACCTCGTCCAGGTTGTAACCGTGTTCGATAAAAGGCTGTTTAAGCGGCTCGGTTTCATATTTCATAGGTAGCGCGGTAGATGCGCCGACCACGTTATCGTCGTCTAACGCCAGCACGATAACGCTTTCCGGCGTATCGATATAGGTTTGCAGGTATTTTTTTTCATA
>PMJA01000264.1 GCA_003158415.1 Methylobacter sp. | reverse complement strand
GTTTAAGCAGCTAAAGCCATTGAGTAGTTTTCGTCATTTGCGAATACTTAGTTTCTGTAGATTTTACGAGGTGTACAGTCCTCGGCATGCACTTAAGGTTTTGCTACCCACGTCGAAGCCATGTCGCCCCCTGTGGTTTACGGACTATAAGATATAGTCTTTACAAATAAGTTCAAGAGCTAACATAAAAAAATAAGCTGATTATTTTTAGCATGAATCTTATTTAATGCCGACTGTAGCACAATAGGCGGCTACAGTCGGCGTTTTGTATTTAGATAACAGTTACATTTTCAGCTTGCGGGCCTTTTTGGCCTTGCGTTACGCTGAATTGTACTTTTTGGCCTTCGTCCAGTGATTTGTAGCCGCCGGAGTTATTGATTTGTTGAAAATGTACGAAAACGTCGGGACCTGATGCTTGTTCGATAAAGCCGAAGCCTTTNNGTAGTGATTGTAGACATGATGAGTCCTATAAAAATTAAGTAATAAAGCCATTAAGGCGGGTCGAGCTGATAAATTTGGAACTTACAAAATGAAAAACAGGACGAATAGCTACAGAAGAGGCATCGAAATGATAAGCAGAGGGTAAATCTTATTTTTAAGCTGTGGTAATTATGGGCTTCTTACCCCAGTGACGTCAAGGTATATTTTGTAAAGTTTTTAAGTGCGATGATTTTGTTGTGTTGAGGCCAATGCTTTCAGCAAGTGCTTTTTTGCTTACAATACCGAAAGGGTTAGGGCAAAAACAAAGGCAATAATCACAAAAAGCGTGAATATCGCCTTTTTAGACAGCCCCGCTATGACCTGATCCAACTCAATCCGTAGTTCGCGCTTAATATCATCGGCCTTAAGTATTCGTAAACATCGGCCACGGAGCGAGTGCTTTTCTTCGTAGTCCTCCTCTTCGGCAATCAATTCGGCTATTTTCGAGTAAAAACTACCGCATTCCGGACACCTAATATCAGACACCTTACGTTCATAACCACATGACGGGCATTTATTCATGAGCTGCTCCTAAAAATAACGGGGGATAATAGCGGACTTATGCAATCGGCACGATTTGCTATAATAAAAGATTTTACCGCAATTATACATTTTAGAAACGATACGCCGTAATCCGTATAGGGATAGGGATAGGGGGCATTTAATGTGGGAGTGGCTTTAGCCGCGCTCTTCGCAGCTAAAGCCGCTCCCACGACAATTCATATTTTTAACGCCTCGTCATTATTTTGTTATTATGGTGACCGGTTTCTTAACATTTGCCGCCATTGGCGATACTCGCCAGGGCTCAAGCAGGGCATAGAGCAGGCTTTAATCAATAAAGTCCCGCCCGCTTTTTCCCGTTTTATAGGGAGAAAGCCCCTATCCTGCCAGTCATCGATTTTAATAACCTATAAGGAATTCGTCATGCTAGAACAGTATCGCAAACATGTTGAAGAACGCGCAGCCGAGGGTGTTGTGCCTAAACCGATAGACGCCGAACAAATGGCGGCGTTGGTTGAGTTAATTAAACAACCGCCTGTCGGCGAAGAAGAATTTATTTTGAACCTGTTGGCTAACCGGGTTCCGGCAGGTGTTGATGAAGCAGCTTATATTAAAGCGGGCTTTTTGTCGGCGGTTGCCAACGGCACGGTCAGTTCCCCTATTTTAACGGCGGCGGATGCGACCGAATTATTGGGCACTATGCTGGGCGGTTATAACATTACCGCTTTAATAGACTTATTGAGCAACTCTGATCTGGCGCCGATTGCCGTTAAGGGTTTGTCGCATACTTTGCTGATATTCGATGCCTTTCATGATGTGCAGGAAAAAGCCGATGCCGGTAATGAATTTGCTAAACAAGTGATTCAGTCCTGGGCCGATGCGGAATGGTTTACCAACAAGCCGACCGTGCCTGAAAAAATGACAGTCAGTGTCTTTAAAGTAACCGGCGAAACCAATACCGACGATTTGTCGCCCGCGCCAGACGCTTGGTCACGGCCCGATATTCCGCTACATGCCAAAGCGATGTTGAAAATGCCGCGCGATGGCATTACTAACGCCGAACAGCAAATTGAAGAACTGCAACAACACGGTTTTCCGGTCGCTTATGTGGGCGATGTAGTGGGCACCGGCTCGTCCCGCAAATCGGCGACCAATTCTGTATTATGGTATATCGGTAACGACATCCCGTTTATTCCCAATAAGCGCGATGGCGGCGTTTGTATCGGCGGTAAAATCGCGCCTATTTTTTTCAACACGATGGAAGATTCCGGCGCTCTGCCGTTTGAATGCGATGTCAGCCAGTTGGCGATGGGCGACATCATCGATATTTATGTTTACGAGGGCGTGATTAAGCGTCATGAGACTGATGAAATCATCTGCACATTTGCGTTAAAAACCGATGTCATCCTTGATGAAGTCCGCGCCGGAGGACGCATTCCGTTAATCATTGGCAGGGGACTGACCGACCGTGCGCGGAAAGCGTTGAACCTGGCACCTTCCGACGTATTTCTGCGCCCGGTTGACGAACAAGACAGCGGCAAGGGCTATACGCTGGCGCAAAAAATAGTCGGCAAAGCCTGCGGCGTGATCGGCGTCCGTCCCAATACTTATTGCGAACCGCACATGAGCACGGTTGGCTCGCAAGACACCACCGGCCCTATGACACGCGACGAATTGAAAGATTTGGCTTGCTTAGGCTTTTCAGCGGATCTGGTGTTGCAATCGTTCTGCCATACGGCGGCTTACCCCAAGCCGATTGATGTCGTCATGCAACATACCTTGCCGGACTTCATCATGAATCGCGGCGGCGTATCGTTGCGCCCCGGCGACGGTATTATTCATTCCTGGTTAAACCGCATGTTGTTGCCGGATACCGTCGGCACCGGCGGCGATTCGCATACCCGTTTTCCTATCGGCATTTCTTTTCCGGCAGGATCAGGCTTGGTGGCTTTTGCCGCCGCAACGGGCGTGATGCCGCTGGATATGCCGGAATCGGTGCTGATACGCTTTACCGGCGAAATGCAGCCAGGCATTACTTTGCGCGACATGGTGAATGCCATTCCTTACGCCGCGATACAGCGCGGTTTGCTAACGATCGATAAGAAGGGCAAGAAAAATGTCTTTTCGGGACGTATCCTTGAAATCGAAGGCTTGCCGAATTTGAAAGTGGAACAGGCGTTTGAATTATCCGATGCGTCGGCGGAACGCTCCGCAGGCGGTTGTACGATCCGTTTAAACGAAGCGCCGATACGCGAATATCTCAATTCCAATATTACCCTGCTGAACTGGATGATAGCCGAAGGTTACGGTGATACGCGCACGCTGTTGCGCCGTATCGATAGCATGGAACAATGGCTGGCTAATCCGGTCTTGTTGGAACCCGATGCCGATGCCGAATATTTCGAGATCATCGAAATTGATATGAGCGAAATCAAAGAGCCGCTGCTGGCCTGCCCCAATGACCCGGATGATGTGAAAACGCTATCCGATGTCGCAGGCACCCCGATAGACGAAGTGTTCCTCGGCTCTTGCATGACCAATATCGGCCATTTTCGCGCCGCCGGTAAATTGCTGGAACAACAGCAAGGCGGGTTGCCGACCAAATTATGGGTGGCGCCGCCGACCAAAATGGATCAAAGCCAATTAACCGAAGAAGGTTATTACGATATTTTTGATAAGGTCGGCGCCAGAACGGAAATGCCCGGCTGTTCATTGTGTATGGGTAATCAGGCGCGGGTGGCGGAAAATGCGACCGTGGTGTCTACCTCGACGCGGAATTTCCCTAATCGACTGGGCAACGGCGCCAATGTCTATCTGTCATCCGCCGAACTGGCGGCCGTGTGTTCGATTTTAGGCAAGATTCCTACCTTTGACGAATATATGCACTATGCCAACCAGATCGGCGCCACAGCGGAAGATACTTACCGTTATTTGAACTTTAATAAGATGGCAAGTTATGAGCATAAAGCCGATGAAATAATCGGCAATAAATAAAATACCAACACAATCAACTCCCTCTTTGTAAAGAGGGGTTAGGGGAGGCTTTATAAATAAATCCCCCTCGATCCCCCTTTTTCAAAGGGGGAGGATGTCCGTACTGCCGATTCACAGATTAAACATTTAATAATCAGTGAATCTGTGGCAACTTTTATAGCATACCTTTAAGCTTCCCCATTAGCCTTATGCCCTCAAAGCCACCGTCATTTAAACGCTCCTTGTCGTTTCCGAACCGGACTATGGCCTATCTTTATAGCCAGATTGAGCAACAACGGCGGATTTTGCAGCGCATCCAGGCGGTTTTACCTGACACCTTGGCGAAACAGGCGCGGCATTGTCTTATCAAAGATAAAAAACTGCTGGTTTATACGGATTCTGCCGTCTGGGCGTCACAACTGCGTTTTTATAACGCCGCTATTCTGGCGGCTATTGCGCCGCTAACATGGTCGCCGATAGATAGCGTACAAATTAAGATTATTGCAGGGCAAATCGGAGGGATGCCGGGGTCTAAACGAAAGGCAAACATTCCGTCTGTCGAAAAAATAGAGTTAATCCGAAACCATAGCCTGACGGTTTCGGATAATCAACTGAGTTCGGCGCTGTTAAAATTAAGCGCCACATTGATGCGGTTGTCCGGTAGTAAGTAGCTTGCAACATATAACTGCCGCAGAGTCACAGATTAAACTCAATATAATCAGTGACTCTGTGGCAACTTTAAATATAAGAGTCGTCTTATTCAGCTGGTCTGGGCGTTTGCGCAGAAGGCATATAAGAAATCGGCGCATCGTCTTCATCAGAAAAGGTGACCATTTCCCAGGCGTCTTTGTTATCCAATAGCGTGCGGAGCAATTTATTATTCAAGCCATGCCCTGATTTATAGCCGGTAAACTCGCCGATCAAGCTATGCCCTAATAAATACAAGTCGCCTATCGCATCAAGAATTTTATGTTTAACAAATTCATCGGCGCAGCGCAACCCGTCTTCGTTGAGAACTTTATCATCATCAACCACAATTGCATTATCAAGGCTTCCGCCCAGAGCCAGATTATTTTCCCGCAGCATATCAATGTCTTTCATGAAACCAAAGGTTCTGGCCCGACTCACTTCCTTAACAAAAGCCGTCGATGAAAAATCCATAGTAGCGGTTTTGACATGCTCTTCAAAGGCTGGGTGTTCAAAATCAATAGTAAACGTCACTTTAAAGCCTTCAAACGGATTGAAAGAAGCCCATTTGTCGCCGTCGTCCACCCGGATACTGCGCTTGATGCGTATATATTGTTTGGGGCAGTCCTGCTCCTCGACACCGGCAGATTGCAACAAAAACACAAAAGGCCCGGCGCTGCCGTCCATGATCGGCACTTCCGCCGCGCTGACATCGATAATAGCGTTGTCTATACCTAATCCGGCAAAAGCAGACAGCAAATGCTCAATGGTTGATATTTTTACATCGCCTGCTACCAAGGTGGTCGATAATACCGTTTCGCCGACATTTTCCGGTGTCGCCTGTATGATAACCGGCACATCAAAATCTACGCGGCGGAACCTGATCCCCGTATTCGGTTCGGCCGGGCGTAAAGTCAAATACACTTTTTCGCCGGTATGCAGCCCTACGCCGGTGGCTCTTATGGTGTTTTTTAAAGTTCGCTGTTTAATCATAAAATAAAGAATGCCGAATGGAAGGGGCAAAAAATAAGTAATATTACCACAATATGACTCAAAACCGAGATTGAATCGATTAAAATCTAAAGCGTAAATTGGCTTGTACGTTATGCGTGAACAAGTTGTTTTTATTAGGGCTAAAGGTGGTATTTTGCACGACATATTGGCCTAAAGAACCTAAATCGAGGCCTACAAACTTTCGGTAAGTCTTGATACCACCACCAAATCGGCACGGGTATGGCTTTAGATCTATTATCAGCCATTGAAATTTTTTGATGCTGGGTGATAACGATTTATATATATCCGAGTTACAGGGTTTAAAAGTTGATAAACAGTGACCCCATTATCAAGTGGTGCATGGTGTTATTGGTATGTGTGGCATCATCCAAATACTGATTGAGATACCCGCCTTCAGCTCGGAAATTTTTATTGAAAGTCCAGCCGAGGCCCGCAAATGCACGGTTTTGATCGAAGCCGGATTGACCTCCTGTGGGTGTCGAATTAGCTCGTATAAAGAACTCGTCCCAAGCAATTAGGCTTAAACGCGGTTCAAAATCCAGGGGGTGCATCAATCGAATCATCTGCCGTGGACGTACCCGAACCTGATCCCCATTACCCGGTAAGAAATTACTTTCGATCATGGTTCTGAAACTGAGAGTTCCGATACTGGTCGGCATGACATAACGGAATGCCGGCCACACATCTTGCTGCGCCACAAAGTGTTTACCGACATTTTGTGTAGGCAGATAGGTGTAGCCTGCCCAAATCGTGGCGCGGTCGCTTAGCGAATACCCTACCGCTGCCCGCGCCATACCTTGATACCAATGATTCCAGTTATCGTCCCACCGGGATTGCCCTTCCAGCCAAATACGCCCCTTTTCCAGGCTTGGATCCACAACTTTCAAACTCCCTTCTGCAACGATTTGCGCCCAGCTACCCGCATCCTGAAGTAAATCATCCTGCGCTACGGCAGTCGCTGCCATGGCGGTTGGTATCATACTGGAAGTGCTCAGAATCGCTGCCGTCATACCCACTACCTTTATTTTTTTCTTCATCATGTCACTTACTCCGTTTATTTTCTTATCGTTAATCTATTCACATAACGTTTTATTGTTCATGGCTTTTTTACTTAGAGCCAAAATCAACTTGTAGTGGTGTCCGAGTTTTATAGGCCAAACATGTTGTTCAAGCCATCGTAAGCAAAACTGGAAACTGGCTGAGCCATTATTAATAATTTGCTTAAAATGAGTGACTTTTTGATTTTTTCATGGAGTTTCCCTCAAGAGTGGATTATTAAAAACAAGCTTTATTTAAGCCCTATGCGGATTGGCCGTTTCGACAGTAGGCCGGGGATCGGCGCTTAACTCATAGACAACGTCATTAAGCTCAGTGGGCCTGCCCATACATAAGCGCTGGAACACGCGGGCGGCGGCGATGCCGTTAATCACGAAAGCGATGGTGATGGGGAGTGCAAACCAGGGGCCGTGAGTGCTGGCGTGGGACAATAACAAATCTTCGCCCAGGAAAGCCGGTGAAATCGGGAATCCGACCAAACCTAAAAAGCTCAAAAACAACAGCAGGGACAATTTCGGCTGCGTTTCCGCCAATGCCCGATAGGCGAAAGGTGTTTTTGAAAAATTGTCATTTTTAAGCAGTTTAGACAGGACGACCAACCCTAAAATCCAGGCAGGGATTATGCCGCTGGCAAATATCACCACATCGAACCAGGCGACCGGATTTAAAAACCACACCGCCACGCCCGCCAAAATCGAACTCAGAGCAATTGCGTTCCAGACCTTGGCCGGACTGTGCTTTTGGCTGAATGCGCTGACTGATGCCAGCACCATAAAGACGGAGATAGGGAACGCAAAATATTGATGTGTGATGCCGGTCGCGACTATGATCAGCCCAACCGCTACGAAACCACCCAAGCCATAAAGCAGTTTCAGCCCCGGATTCATCTGATTAATAATCGAGCCTACACGCTTTAATGGTGTCCATAGCGCTGCTCGCACCAATAGCTCCAAATTGCCTTCCTGTAGCGAGAACACATACAGCGTGTTTTGTAAGACATCAGGCAAGGTATCACGCAGCGAGGCCGGTAAAAACTGGAATCGTGAACTTTTTCTGATATAAAAATCGGTATCGGTAGAACCTTCCACGCGTAACAGATGGACGACGATAGACGGCGATACCAGTAGTTGATAACAGCGCAAAAAGGCGTTGCCGACGAAATGCAGCAGCACCAGGGATTCCAGCCCCAAAGCCAGCTCCATAAACATGAAGCCGACCTGGGTAATTGAGGCGTAAGCGATTTGCCCTTTTATATTCGACTGAGTTTTTTCGGAAATACTGGCGATAATCACCGTCAGCAAACCAATGTTGAACACGCTGGCGCAGGTTAAATAATGGTAAGACCAAATCGGCTGGGTTCTCAACAACAAAAACACGCCCAGATGCACCGATAAAGCCCCGTAAAAAATAGCGCTGGAAGGCGTAGGCCCTTCCATGGCTCTGGGCAGCCAGAAACAAAAAGGAAACTGCGCCGATTTGCCTGAAGCCGCGATCAGGATTAAGGTCGATACCAGCCACAAAGAGCCGTAGCCCGCAGGCGGCATGGCCGGGTTGTTGAATAAATCGGCCAATTGACTGAAACGCTGGCTTTCATGAAACAACAGATGGCTCATCCACGCGCCCAGCAACAAACCTATGTCGCAAAACCGATAGATAGTATAAGCGCGTAAGGCATTACGCACCGGTTGTACCCGATGCCGGTAAAAGGCAATCAACAAGAACGAGGCGATACCAACCACCTCCCAACCGGCAAACAGGATGTCAATAGAGCCGGACAAAATGACCAGATTCAGTCCGAACACGAAAGCGAATATGGTCATAAAGAAGCGCTGGTAGCCTTCTTCACGGTGTAAATAAACGCGGCAATATTTGACGATGATCGAAAAAATCGCCCATACACAAAACAAATAAACAGCACCTACCCGATCCAGATAAAACAGGATGGGAAAGCGGTAGTCACTGGTTTCATAGAGCGTAAACCACTCGTATTCATGCTTAGGGAAACCGGCTATCGCCCATAGAATCAGCAAGGCGATGATGCTAAGCCCCATGGCATGGCTACACCAGAAACTGATAGTGGCAATTTTTTTCTCATTTCTATCTGACAGAAAAACCAATAAAAAGCCCAGTAACGGCAGTCCAAAACTGGTTAAGATTAATCCGTTCATGCGTGGCTCCTAATAAATTGATGTACAGGTATGGTTTGGGTTTGGCCCACAAGGATGCTTCCCGACTGAGCTGCAAGAGAGACTTTACCGTCGTCAGGAAGCTCTACCGTTTCCCAGCCGCTAACCGAATACAGAAAAAGCTCATGGCTGTCAGGGTGGCAGGAGACCAATCTGACCCACTCGTTATCCAGCCATTCTTTAAGCGCGCCCAGTTTGCCGATGGTTTTGTCCATAATTTCGCGGGTTTGTTCGACGACAATCAGCAGCCGTGCAGGTTGATGCACTTCAATCATTTGTTGTGGCAAACCGGTGCGCAAATCGCCTTCGACGCCGTTGGCGACGCCGAGCAGGCCGATCACGTTATGAGGCAGCTTGGTGCCCGCGCCGTAAACCGAATTGTCGATGCGGGAAAACAGATATTCCAGGTTAATGCCGCCGCAAACAGGGATAACGGCGGACAGAATCCTGGCCATAATGTCGCCTTGCGCATCCGTTTTCGGGTCGTAGGAATGCAAAAAAGCGCGCCTGTCCATGAACAAATCCCGCGTCAATGCCCGCCTGCCGACAATCGCGTAAAGATTATTGGAGTGATTGTATTCCGGGCGCGGTTCGAATATCGAGGTTGCGCGCTCCTTGACATGCGTATGAGCTGTTTCATTGGATCGCACTTGCGGCCCCAGTTCGAACCAGCGACAGCGCTCTCCGGCATTACGTTGCAAAGCTTTGCCCATGGCTTCCTGAAAAGCAGCTAAACCGGGCGCAGGATGCTGTTCCAACAAATGCGGGTCGAAATAGGTAATTTCATCACGGCTGGTATTATGCAGCGCAGCTATAAACCGGGTGCCGTCTGGAATATTGATGCCGCGCTCGCGCAGGATGGCGCGTACCGATTCATGATTAGCCATCCAAGCGAAGGCGCGGGCATTGGGGGCGCCGGGCTTGCCGGAGCATGCGCCGCAATCGTAAGCGGCAAAGTGAGGATTGTTAACGCTGCTGGAGCCGTGCGCGACCACCACCACTACCGGCGCAAAGCGCTCAGTCAAACCGATATTGCGCAGCAAGCCGCCCAAGCGATCCGCCATTTCCGTAAAGGAAAACCCCAGCAAATAACCGTCTTCGGTGGGTTCTTCGGATTCCCTAAGCAAATGCAGTTGGGAATGTGAGTCAACTTCGCTCAAGGCTCTGATTTTTGGTAATTTTGAACCCGGACGGAAAACATCCCAGGCCATCCGTGCCGCGTAGCCGACACCGACTGTTTGGGTATAAAGCCAACCCCGGAACATGGAATGCGCGGTGAAGTGGATATGAGTCAGCTTGCCGGTTTTTGGTTTATCAACCGATTTTGGCTTGCCGCCAAATTCTTTGATTAAATGTTTGGGAATGATGATATTAGGGCATTGGGCGACCGGATAAGCATC
>PMJA01000144.1 GCA_003158415.1 Methylobacter sp. | reverse complement strand
CAGAATTTCCACATAAAGCGGCGGTGAGGACATCATGACCGGCTCAGAATTGTGCAATACAACAAACCGCACTACAGAAGGGTTTAGTTGGAAATTAGACCAGCTCAGGGTTATAGCGACCGTTGGCCTACATTCTATGACGGCAGGAATAGCAATGTAGGCTTACGGACGCTCACCCTGAGAGCAGGATAATTGCAGGCTTAACCCTGTCCCGTAGGGCTGTCCTACTAAACGATTGTCCATTTTCAACGCCCCAACTAACTTTTATTGGGTTTCTCGTTAGACTTAATCAACCAGTCAGCCATTTCACGGACTTCCCGGCACACAAACAACAGCAAAGCAAATATTTTCGCGGACGCGAAAAACAACACGCAGGATTTCAAAATAAACGACAAACTGTGATATAAAAACACCACAAAGCCAACCACCACAAAAATCATAATAACGGCAAAATGGAAGAATTAGAACGACTTAAAAACCAGAAAGAGTTTAGGGAAATACTTGCAAAACACGGCATTACCCAAGCACAGGCCGCAGCCATGATAACGAAGGAAACATCCCGAAGCATAAAGCTCAGGACGTTGAGAACATGGTTAGCCAACCCAGAAGCAGTATCGGCAAAACCATGTCCAATATGGGCAATCGTGGCATTGAAAAAAGCTCTCGCTAACCCGCCATCAACCACCCCAGAAAAGATCGAAATAAAATAAACAATAAACTTGACATAGGTACTTAGTACCTATAACATCAGCCTTAACCAAATTTGCAACGGCTAAACCAACCCCGAACAGAGAAATGGATAAGCTACCTAAGCCAAAAACCATAATCCCGCTTGCTATAAAACGGGAGCTTTACAACAGCGACCCGTCAAACGAAACAAGCCGCTTGTGGAATATGTGGTACGGCGGGGATGGCGAAGCCAGCGACGAGGGAGTGGAAGGCTGGTACAACACAAAGACAGAATCAGAACAGGACAATAACCAATGAAGCAACCCATTACCCTCATCATCCTAGCCCTGTTTGCCACAACCCCGGCAAGCGCCGACCCGCCGCCTACAAGAATAGTAGGCAGCGAACAGCAAGCAAGCCGTGACAATGAAAAGCTGAACATCCTGCAAAGCGAAATCAACGAACAACAGCAACTAGCGGCGCAGTTACAGCAACAAAGGGCGATAGACCTAACAAACGACAACAAGGAGGAACTTGCCAAAACCGAGGCAAGGCTGGAAGAAGTAACCGGGAACATCACCCAGATTCAGCAAGAAATCAAATTAGCACAAGGCCAACCCGTGACTGTGCGCCTAAATTCAAAACAGGGAGCAGAACCAACGAAAACCGCCCAAAAAGAAGCCGAGCCACCAAACGCCCAAACCGGGCAATGGTGGGATTTGTATAACAAGAAGAAAAACTAAAACTGGGCCTATCTTCATCTAATCTTAATTAAACCTACAGATTTCCTCTCATCTTGTTTATGTAAACTTTACGCAGACGCGCCTTGTTCCTTGTTCACTCATGGTGATTATGAGCAGGGTGACCATAAGCACAGCCACAAGAGGTTCAATGTTAGATGATTCTATGAGATTTTATTTATTCAACAACGCCCTGTTTCTGCCCTGGCTTACCTTCTTCACAATCGGTAGGCCAGTTGTCGGCGTTATTTGTCTAATCCTGCAAATAACTATAATCGGATGGATTCCGGCAACTATATGGTCTGTCTATGCTTTGGGCCAGTACAAAACCGATAAAATTGAATACGCACTTAACAAAAAAGGTATCTAAATGAAATTTAACACAAACATAATAATAGTAACCATAGCCGGACTTGGCCTATTCATACCAGAACTGTCATTTGCGGCGGGCCCTTTTTCATCAGGCGCAACCTCGCTGTCACAAGACATTCTAACCATCCTGACCCCTGTCGCCGTTATTGCTGTGATGGTAGCAGGAGCCTTGGCATGGTTTGGCCGAATCTCATGGGTATTGGCGATCAGTGTCATGGCGGGCATAGTATTGGTATTTGGTTCACAACAAATTGTGACCTGGATACGCGGACTCTTCGGGGTATAGCATGAGTGCCAACAACGGTCTACAAGCAGACCCGCTATTTGTAGCCGCCACCCGCCCCCCAATGCGGTTTGGCGTAACCACGTTCGGCATGGTGCTAGGTGGGATTGCGGTTATTGAAATGTTTCTGGTGACAAAAAACCTGTTGTGGCTTTTGGCATACATCCCCATACACGGTGTTCTGGCTTTGCTTCTAATGACAGAATGCCGTTTCTTCGAGCTGCTGACCTTGTGTGTCAGAACAAAGGGCCTGAACTGTATTAAAGGCAACCCGAGGTATTGGCGGGCCAGTAGGAAACATTGGCGGGCGAGTAGTTACTCGCCGCAACGCTATGACCTGACCGACCTTGAAGGGCGGCGTAAGCTACCTAAATTTTTGACGTAGGCTTTTTAAGGGTAATCAACATGCAGTTAAAAAATCACAAAGCGATAATCAACGATGAGAGCGCCGCCGTCCATATACCGTATACCAGCCATGTAACGGAGCAAATAGTCAAAACCTATAACGGCTACGTCATGGCCTTCAAGCTATCCGGTATAGGTTTTGAAAACGCCGACGATGACCAGCTCAACAACTGGCATGAGCGTTTAAATGTGTTTTACCGGAACATCAGCAAGCCCAATATTTCAATCTGGCAAACGGTTGTCAGACACCGGGAAAACACCTACCCGGACGGCCAATTTGAACCGGGATTCGCGCATGACCTGAATGAGAAATACCGTCAGCGGATAGCGCAAGAAACCTTGATGGTCAACGATATATATGTGGCTATTGTTTACAGACCGCAGCCTGGGAAAATCGGCAAAACCGCCATGAGCTTCTTGCGCCGCCTGAACAATGATGCACTGCGGCAGGAACAAGAAGAGGCATTGGAAGAATGCCAAAAGTTGCAGCAACACGTCAGCGCGTCCCTGTCCCGATATGACCCTGAACCTTTGGGTATATACAAACAGGGAGCGCATTCATTCTCATCATTGCTTGAATACTTCGGGCTACTCATTAATGGAGAATGGCAACGCGTCCCGTTGCCACGATCACCACTTAATGAAGTGTTGGCAACAACCCGGTTATTATTTGGCTCCGAAGCGATGGAATACCGCACCACGACAGAAACCCGTGTCGCCGCCTTTCTAGGGATAAAAGAGTACCCCACACCCAGCATCGTCGGGATGTTTAACCCCTTGATGTCAGTGCCATTCAGTTTTGTGTTAACGCAAAGTTTTACCTTCATCAATAAGGCAACCGCTCAAAATCTGCTCGGCCACCAATACAACCGGATGGTAAATGTTGGCGATTTAGCCATATCGCAATCTGAAGAACTGAAAACGGCGCTTGACCAATTGTCCAGCAACGAATTCGTGATGGGCGACCACCACTTTTCCCTGCAAGTACAGGCTGACATTTTCGAGGGTGTAAAAGAAGCGGAAAGCTTGGCACGTTTACGGGAATTGAATAACAATGTCGCCCTGGCTAAAACGATCCTGGGTGATACCGGGATGACTGTAGCGCGTGAGGATTTGGCGATTGAAGCGGCATTTTGGGCGCAACTACCCGGAAACTTCGCCATGCGGCCACGCCTCTCGCCGATAACCAGCCGCAATTTTTCGGCAATGGCACCGTTTCACAATTTCCCGGTAGGACGTGCCAACGGCAACCACTGGGGTGATGCAATGGCTGTGCTAGTGAGCAATGCCAAAAGCAATTATTATTTTTCATTACACGCGAGTGACCCCAAAGACCCAACCGGGGGGAGTAAAAAAGATGTCGGTCATACCTCTATCTACGGCCAGGTAGGTTCAGGTAAGACGGTACTGATCGGATTCCTGGTGTGCATGAACAGAAAACTCGATGTAACACAGGTGATTTTCGATAAAGATTACGGTTTGGAAATATTGATCCGCGCACTGGGCGGCTGTTATCTTGCCATCCAGAACAAGAAAAAAACCGGGTTCAANNAAAAATCCTAACAGGCCACTGACGGTACGTGAAAGCAAAGACCTCGAAAAATCCCTGCAAGGCACTTTGGCATTAGAACAAAAATATCGCCGCCTATCGAGGCTCATTGAGTTTTTGGATAAACGCGACCCCGAGGGGTTACATGCACGGCTGAGTAAATGGTGTGAGGACACCGGCGGCGAATATGCCTGGGTATTCGATAATGAACGGGACAGCGTTACCGGAATAATGGGTAAAAACGCAACCATTGGCTTTGATGTCACTGATTTTATCGACAACCAGACAACGTGTACGCCAATTACCCTGTATTTATTCCACCTGACAAAAGGGTTGATGGATGGCAGGCGATTAATCTGCTGGATGGACGAATTCTGGAAATTATTAGGCGACCCCACTTTTCAGGACTTTGCCAAAGACGGCCTGAAAACTGCTCGTAAAAAGAACGGTGCTTTTGCCTTTGCCACACAAAGCGTAGGCGACGGCCTGGACAGCCCTATTGCGCGTGATATTGTTGAGCAGACGGCCACCAAAATATTTTTCCCTAACGGGGAAGCCAGGCCGGAAGAATACATCGACGTTTTGGGCTTGAGTGAACGCGAATATTTGCTGATTAAACAGGAACTAGAACCCGGAAGCCGTCAATTCTTGGTTAAACAAGGTAATAGTAGCGTCGTCTGCGAATTAGACCTTAAAGGTTTTGATTTTGAATTGGACGTTATTTCAGGAAGATCCCACAACGTAGAAATAGTCAGGAACATAATTGCGCAAGTGGGCGACAACCCCGCCGACTGGCTACCCATTTTTCAACAACAACGCGGCAAACCAAAACTAAACCAGTGATACGATTTTCGCGTCCGCGAAAATAGCATTAAACATTAAGCCCCTTTAGGAGAATCAATATGAAAAAGCAAATAAAAAATAGCATCTTATTTCTGAGTTTACTGTTTTGCTCAGGCGCTATGCCTGTGTATGCGATTGATTTAGTATTCGACGCGCAGGCATTAGTGGCTAACATGCAGCAATTAGCCAGTTGGGCGCAACAGCTACAGCAAATGAAAGCGCAGCTCGACCAGCAAACCGGCACACTGCAATCAATGACAGGCAACAGAGGTATGGGGAATGTGTTGCCATTAGCCAATGCAGCGCGTAATTACTTGCCACAGGGCGCGGGTGATATGGTGGGCGTACTCAACAACACGAGTAACAGCTATTCCGGGATGGGCAACCAAATACAAGCCCTGGTTAGTAATAACTCCATCCTGTCCAATGCCTCCATTGCGAACATGAATATGACTCCGGCGCAAACACAACTGTTAACCGATCGCCGCACTAATGCCGCCGCGATTCAGTCCATATCCGCACAGGGGATGGCAAACGCCAGTGCGCGGTTTAATTATTTGCAAGGGCTGATGGGGCAAATCAACAACACCACCGACCCCAAGGCGATTGCGGAATTAAACGCGCGGATTACGGCTGAACAAACCATGATGACCAACGAGCAAACCAAACTGCAACAAACAGTTAGTCTCATGCAGAGCCGGGATGCCGTTACCCAACAACAACAAAACGAGTTGGCAATACAACAAACCGGCGACGTTAATAATCTAACCCAGCCGAATTATGGCATCACGAATTAATTGGCGGATAACATCATGACCTCAAAACTCACCCTGATTACTTCAATTGTCCTCACCGCCGCCATGACTGCGGCGGGGACTTATTACGTAACGACTAACACACAACCCAACGATAACCCGACCGTGGAAGCTGCTAACCAGCCAGCCGACCAAACCCCTGTCACGGTGGCTGTCAACCAACAGCCCAATAAACCCGTTGAAATTACCATCAAAACAGAAATTTTGGAAAAACATAGACCATCAAGGCAACATGATTTTGCAGCCGAAGCTAGGGCCGCAGCACTAGCCCCGCAGCCGCACTATGAAGTTCTCAAATAACTGTTTGCTTAGGAGAGACACATGGGTTTTTTCGCAACATTCTGGGCATTCCTGCAAGGCAATGTCCTGAACACGGTTTCGGCCATTACCAGCAATATATCGGCCAGCCTGGCTCCAGCCGCCGTTACACTGGCAACCATTTACGTCATGATATGGGGATACCTGCACCTACGAGGGGCGATTGAAGAACCCATTATGGAAGGGGCCAAGCGTATTTTGGTTTTGGCCGTCATTCTGGGGGTTGTCCTCAGTTTGTGGCAATATAATGCCGTTTTTATTGATTTCTTTATCACCACACCCAATGCCCTGAGCGGCGCTATTCTCAACGGCAACAACGCCATTGCTACCATTGATGGGGTATGGTTAAAGGGTGCTACGGTAGCTGGGTCGCTAATAAATCAAGGCGGGTTTTTCAATAACAATTTTGGTTTTTACTTAGCGGGATTCGCGGTTTATCTTTTCGTTGGCTTTATCTGTATATGGATGGCGTATTTATTTTGCCTGTCGATAGTCGCGGTGGGTATCCTTCTGGCTCTCGGGCCGCTGTTTATCCTGGGCTTGATGTTCGAGGCGACCAAGCGGTTTTTTGAAGCTTGGGTCGCCCAACTCTCCAACTACGCTCTCATTATTGTGATCGCCGCTGTCGCCGCAAAACTACTTTTAAATATGTTGGATTCTTACGCGACCCAAGCCCTAGCGCTAGGTGCCGGCATCACCATTGCACAGTCGATACAGCTCTGCCTGGCCTGCGCTTTTGTGCTGCTCATCATGAAACAAGTCCCCAGCCTCGCCGCTGGCCTGGCGAGTGGTGTTGCCTTGAGTTCCTATAACGCACTGAGTAAGGCAATCAACTGGGGAGCGGGCGGTGCCGGTCGTTCTCTGTACCAGTTTGGGCGCGGCATGGGCGATGGCAGGGCCGGAGAAAAACCCAGCCGCTACCAGTCTCTTACCCGCAACCTGGGCAACCGGACGTATGGTGCTGGCAGAGCAGTAGCGAACCAACTAAGCGGAAGCGGAGATAGCACAGGCGGCAAAATAGCACGGAAAAATGTTTTTTAATTTGGCGAACTTAATAAGGGTTACACGATGACCGGAAAATGTGAGGCAATTCTCATCGATTATTACGCAGTTATGAGCGATCAAAACGAAACTAAGCGATGGAGTGATGGCTGGGCTTTCTACAAAAGCAACTGGAAACACGACGAATGCCCGCCACCTGTTGATGATTGCGTTGAGTGGATCAAGGGCTACGCGGCGGCGATGGCAGANNGCGTGTCTTCTGGCCGCTGAAACCGTCTGCGCCGGTGGCGAATGGTGTCGTTGGCCGTCCGTGCCGGTGCGCGGATTTGAAAACCTGACGCCGCAAGACCAATGAAATGGAATCAGAATTGGAGAGAGAAAGAAACCAGCGAGAGTTCAGGGGAATACTTGCAAAACACGGAATTACCCAAGACCAAGCCGCAGGCCTGATTATAAAGGAAACATCCCGAAGCATAAAAGTCAGGACGTTGAGGGCCTGGTTAGCCAACCCTGAAGCAGTATCAGCAAAGCCCTGTCCAATATGGGCGATTGTGGCATTAAAAAAAGCTCTCGCTAACCCGCCATCAACCACCCCAGAGAAGATCGAATTAAAATAAACATTATAGTTGACATAGGTACTAAGTACCTATAGTATCAGCCTTAACCTACTACCAAAAACCACATCCAGCCTGCCTGAATAGAAACCTTATGATACTCAAAAAATTATGTATTGCTTGTCTTGCCTTGGGGTTACTGTCTGCGTGCAGTGCCACTAAACCGATGCCCCGCTGCACCGATGACTTTAAGCCGATTAACCCAGACACCGTGGCAAAACCATGAAACGCGATCCAGAGCTTGAAACCTACTTACAAGAAGCCTCCAGTTGGGAAGCGGACAAACTACGGGATGCCCTTAAAACAGGTGATCGCTGGTTCAAGGCTTTTTGGCTGGTAGCCTTCCTGCTGGGCTGTGCGATAGGGGCTATTGTAGGGCTAACGCCTTTAAAAACAACCGAACCGTATGTTATCCGTATAGACAGCTCAACAGGGATCGTTGATGTTGTCCCTGTCTATAACGGTGAAGCCGAAGCCTCGGAGTTAGCAACCCGGCATTTGCTTACGCACTACCAGACCGCGCGGGAACGGTTTTATTATGCGACCGCCGAAACCGACTATGAAACCGTCGGCGCATTTAATAACGCCAAACTCAATGAAGAATGGGCGCAATACTGGCAGGAAGCTAACCCCGAATCGCCGTTAGTGCTGTACAAGGATGGCACCACTATCACCGTACATATCAAAGGCATCACATTTCTGGAGCCGGACAGCGGCGCTAGGGACACGGCACAAATTCGCTTTACCACTGAAAAGCGTCCGGGCGGCAATGCGGCACCACAGGTGACACATTGGCTCTCAACGATCAAATATGGTTATGGTGAACCCTCAAAGAACGACAAAATACGCGGCCTGAATCCAATGGGCTTAAAGATAGTAACCTACCACAAAGAGCCGGAAGTCATCGCCGAACAGCCGATAGTCCATCCGCAAGGAGTTCAAAAATGATAGCCGTAGCCAGAATGTTCGCTGTATTTTTACTATCAGGGGTAACGATCTGCTACGCTGAAACCACGCCAAGGCAGGGTAGCGTAGACGCTAGAGTTCGTGAAGTTATCTTTGACAAAAACGATGTTATCAGTCTGATTGGCTATGAGGGCTACCAAACCCACCTAAAACTCGCGGATGACGAGGAGTTTATTGGGGTTGG